>NZ_NHPF01000104.1:0-7311 GCF_002252925.1 Halorubrum sp. Ea8 | reverse complement strand
GGCCCCGGAGGACGCCGGCGCCGCCTCGTCGACGTCGCGGATCCCGGACGACGTCGCCGACTTCGCCCGCCGCGCGCTCCGGCGCCGGCTCTCGCTCGACGAGGCGCTGTCGATCGCCGACGCGCGCGGCTACCGACACGCCGCGTTCGGGACCGGCGGTGAGACGGGGGACGAGGCGGTCGCCGGCCGCGGCCGGATCGGCGCGCTCGCGGCGGTCGGCGCCCCGGCCGCGTTCGACGACTGGACGGCGGAGCGGATCTCGTACCGCGAGCTGGACCGCTGCGGGACGCCCCGCGAGGTCGACGTCGAGAGCGTCTTCGCCGCGGCCGACGCGGGGTACCCGACCGTCTGGGACACCGTCGACCGCGAGACGGGCGCGGCGGTCTGCGTCCCCAACGCCCCCGGTCCGATCCTCCACGGCATCCGCGGCGACGACCCGGCGGCGTGCCGGGAGGTCGCCGAGGCCGTCGAGAGCGAGCCGGTCGAGCGCGCCGCGACCTTCCTCACCAATCAGGGGACCGACGCCCACCTCGCGCCCGGGCGGATCGGCGACCTCCGCGACGGCGCGGGCTACCGAGTCGCCGGCGCGGTCGCGGGCGAACCGGAGACGAAACGGGGGGGTCACGTCCACGTCGACGTCGCGGCGCCCGGGGAACGCTCCGCGGGAGGCGGCGGGCGGCTCCGCTGCGTCGCCTTCGCGCCGACCGGCCGCTTCCGCGACCGGGTGCGCGCCCTCCGACCCGGCGACCGGGTGACCCTGTGCGGCGAACACGAGCGACGGGAACGGTCGGCGGGTGAGGCGGAGGGACCGACCGCGACGCTCAAGCTGGAGAAGTTCGCCGTCCGGGACCTCGTGCGGACCGAGCCGGCGGTGCCGACCTGCCCGGACTGCGGTCGATCCATGTCCTCGGCGGGCCGGGGACAGGGGTACCGCTGCCGGGACTGCGGCACCGACGCGCCCGGAAAGGTCGCTCACGAGATCGACCGCGAGCTGGAGCCCGGCTGGTACGAGGTCCCCCCGAGCGCCCGACGGCACGTCGCGAAGCCGCTCGTGAGGGGCGGGTTCGACGCGCCGGTACACCCGGAGCGGTGAAGTGATCGGGACGCGACGCCTCGGGCATGTCCGGGATCGTCTTCCACGGAACGGAGAACCGAGGCGGCGTCGTCGACTTCTACCGCGAGGAACTGGGCGCCGAGACGTGGCTCGAACAGCCCGACTGCACGATCCTCCGCCACGACAACCTCCTGTTCGGCTTCTGCGACCGCGACGAGACCGAGGCGTGCGGGACGTTCACGTTCGTCTACCCCGACCGCGAAACGGTCGACGACGTGCGGGAGCGCCTCGCAGAGGCGAGCGACCGCCGGGACGACGCGAGCGCGCCCGGCGCGGTCGAGGAACCGAGGGAGAACGAGCGGTACGACATCTACCAGTTCTTCGCCGAGGACCCCGACGGGCGGACCGTCGAGTGTCAGGCGTTCCTCGCCGACGACGTGGGGCCGATCTGAGGCGGTGAGGGTCGGGCGGGAGGAGCGGGACCGAACCGACCGGGTCAGTCCTCGATGGTCCGCTCCTCGCGCCACTCGGCGGCGCGGTCGAGCGCGGCCTCGCGGTCGTCGAAGCGCTCGCGCTCGTAGGCCGACTCGTCGACGGCCTGCTCCATCACGTCGAGGCGGACGACGAACCCGCCGTCGGCGCGCTCGCGGACGCGGACCGTCGCGTAGCCGTCGGAGCGCTCCCACTCGGTGATCGCCTCGTCCTCGCGTCCCAGAGACCAGCTCATACCCCAGGAGGCCGGCGCGGCGGCTAAAACGGCCCGGTTCGGGCGCGGTCGTCGCGGCGGGGCCGTCGAGGCGCGGTCGTCGAGGCGCAGTCGTCGCGGCGGGGCCGTCGAGCGGCCGTCAGTCTCGGTCGACCGTCAGTCTCGGTCGACCGGGCCGGTCGCGTACGAGCAGACCGGACAGACCGCGTATCCGAGGGTGTCGTACGGGACGGACGCGGAGGGTGCGGTCACGTCGCACTCCGGGCAGTCGAACGTCGACGCGTTCTCGATGCTCATGCTCACATATTGCACGGGCAGGCACATGGTTACGAGCCGCTTGCCTCGGCGTCAACGACACCCTACTTATATGCGACCGCCGGGCCGAGGTCGTCTATGACCGACGACACCCACGCGGACCGCCGCGAACGCGCCGCGGCGCGGCTGCGAGCGGTCGACGCCGACGGACTGGTCTGTTTCCCGAGCCGGAACCTCCAGTACCTCACCGGGTTCGAGGAGGAGCCGAGCGAGCGGCACTTCCTGCTCGCCGTGCCGACCGCGGGCGACGGCGGCGGGCACGACAGCGGGGACGGAGCCGCGCGGAGCGACGGGACCGCGCCCGCTCTCCTCGTTCCGGACCTGTACGAGACGCAGGTGCGCGAGGAGACGAGCGTCGCCGACGTCCGGACGTGGGCCGACGGCGACGATCCGGTGGCGGCCGCGCGCGACCTGCTCGCCGACCGCGGCCTCCGCGAGGGGCGCCTCCTCGTCGACGACACGATGTGGGCGGCGTTCACGCAGGACCTCCGCGCGGCGGCGCCGGACGCGACCTGGGGGCTCGCGAGCGAGGCGCTCGCCGACCTCCGGGTCCGCAAGGACGACGCCGAGGTGGCGGCGCTGCGCGAGGCGGCCGCCGCCGCGGACGCGACCGTGCGCGACCTCCGCGAGCTGGGCGCCGACGCGGTCGGAATGACCGAGCGCGACCTCGCCGCGTGGATCGCCGACCGGCTGGCCGCGCACGGCGGGACCGGCGTCTCGTTCGAGACGGTCGTGGGGTCGGGCCCGAACGGGGCGAAGCCGCACCACGGCCACGGCGACCGAGAGATCCGGGCCGGCGAGCCCGCCGTGCTCGACTTCGGGACGCGCGTCGGCGGCTACCCCTCCGACCAGACGCGCACGCTCGCCTTCGACGGCGACCCCCCGGCGGAGTACGAGCGCGTCCACGAGGCGGTTCGGGAGGCGCAGGCGGCCGCGGTCGACGCCGTCGCGCCGGGCGTCGCGGCCGCGTCGGTCGACCGGGCGGCGCGGGAGGTGATCGAGTCGGCGGGGTACGGCGACGCGTTCGTCCACCGGACCGGACACGGGGTGGGGCTCGACGTCCACGAGGAGCCGTACATCGTCGCGGGCAACGACCGGGAGCTCGAGCCGGGGATGGTGTTCTCCGTCGAGCCGGGGGTCTACCTCGACGGACGGTTCGGCTGCCGGATCGAGGACCTCGTCGTCGTCACGGCGGACGGCTGCGAGCGACTGAACGACACCGACCGCGGCTGGCGGTGACCGGTCCGTCCGGCCGCGGGGGAAAGGTCCGTGTCCGCGAAGCGAAAGAGCGCGCGAGGGAGAGACGAAGCGGGCGTGGGAGAGACGAAGCGGGCGAGGAACGGGACGCGAAGGGGGAGTGTGACAGTGAGACCCGAAATATCGGCGCGCAGGGACCCGACGCGAGATACGGGAGTCGTGTGCTTACTCCGCAATCGGAACTTATTGCCGACTGATATAGTTGTGATACCGAATTATTTCGGGTTTGTTTGTCGGTCGTCAGACGGGCGATGTCCGACCAGATCGTGGGCCGATCTCGGTTGAGAGTCACGGAAATCGATCGAACGGGCGAATCCAAGGCCGCGCGGCGCGTGAGGGCACGATCCGATTCGCATCGAAACCATTAGTGTCGCCGGAGCGGAACCGCGGGGTATGAGCGACAACGACGAGGCCGAGGAGAGCGAGCCGGCCGTCGAGCTCGGCGAGGGACCGGACGTGGCGGGCGAGCCGATCGCCCGCGTCGCGTCACGGCTCACGTGGCCCGCGACGCGCAGCGACGTCGCGGCGCAGGAGGGCGACGCCGCGGTCCGGAGCCCGGACGGCCCCCGCGACCTCGACGACGTCCTCGCGGACTCCGAGGTACCGCTGTTCGAGAGCCGCAGCGAGTTCGTCGCCGAGGTCGAGAAGCTCGTCGGGCGCGGCCCGGTCGCGACCGAGTAGCCCGCGCCGCCGTTCCCGGCCGCCGCGCCCTTTTTAACTCGGCGAGGCGGAGTCGACGCATGGCGATTCCCTTCGATCCGCACGAAATCGACCCCGAGGAGTACGGCGAGAAGCGAGCGACGCTGTCGACCGACCACGAGTCGGCGGTCGAGCGCGTCCGCGAGGTGTGCCTCGACGCCGGCTTCGGCATCCCGGTCGAGTTCTCCCCGTCCGACATGCTGAACGAGAAGGTGGACGCCGACCGGGACCCGTACTACGTGCTCGGCGCCTGCAACCCCGCGATGGCGGACCGCGCGCTCGACGCGACCGACAAGCGCATCGGCGGGCTGTTCCCGTGTAACATGATCGTCTGGGAGGAGTCCCCCGGCGAGCAGGTCGTCTACCACGTCTCGATCATGAAGATCGCGCGCCTCCTCGGCATGCCCGTCGACGACGACGAGATGGACGCGATCGTCGAGGACACCGGCGAGATGGTCGACGCCGTGTTCGAAGAACTGGCGAGCGAAGAGGCCTAAGCGACCGCCGACGGCGACTATTTATAAATAAACGATAGTGCGGTGGCGCGCGCCTCCGAGCGGCCGCCGATGGCGGCCGCGAAGAGCGCCGCGCGAGGGAGTCGCTGGCTCCCGAAGCGAAGCGGAGGGTGCCAGCGACGAGGCTGGGGAGGCGTGAGGTGCGGTTGCGGTGCCGTGCGGGGTGGGACTCAAAGGGGCAGCCGGGAGGCGGGCGCAGGCGTTCACGAGAGCTCCGCTCTCGTGAGCCAATCAGAACGCGGAGCGTTCTGATGACGACGTAAGGACCACAGGGAGCGAACGGAGTGAGCGACCGAGGACCGCAGCGAGCGTGCGCCCGCCTCCCGGCTGGGGCTTTGGAGGTGTTTACCGTCGATCCATCGTCGGCTATTTATAAACGATCGCCATCCGCATCACCGGCACCGCGATCCAGCCACGAGACCGCGACCGACTCGAACGGCCCGGAGTACTGCATCAGCGTCGTGCCGAGGATCGCCATCACGAGGACGTAGCCGACCGCGAACGCGTTGATCGTCTGCGCGACCGCCGGGTCGAACGTCCCCGCCTCGGCCCCGGTCACGGCGACCGTCGCGATGATCAGCGAGAACTCCCCGCGGGTCGTCATCCCGAGCGCGACGCGGGTCGAGCGCTTGGCGTCGAGGTCGAAGGCGCGCCCGGCGAAGAAGCCGGTGACGAGCTTCGTCGGCGTCGTCACGAGCACCGCGAGCGCGATCAGCGCCGCCACGCCGCCGAACAGGAGCGGGTCGGTGACGAGCCCGATCCAGAAGAAGAACACCGCCGCGAACGTGTCGCGGACGGGTTCGAGCAGCGTCTCGACCCCGTGGGCGTACTCCGTCGACGCGAACGCCATCCCGACGAAGAAGGCGGCGACCGCCTCGCTGACGCCGAGCGCGAGCGCCGCGCCGGCGACGAGCACCACGGTCGCGATCGACCTGAGCGCGACGAACTCCGGGTTGTCGGTCGCCAGCAGCCGGTCGAACGCGGGCGTGCCGAACTGGACCGCCCCTAGCAGCACGAGGATGAACCCGATGGCGATACCGACGTCGACCGCGGCCGCGCCCACGTCGCCGCCGCCGAGCACGAGCGCCGAGGCCACGGCGAGGTAAACGGCGATGAACAGGTCCTCGTAGACGAGGGTCCCGAGCAGCGGCTCCGCCTCGTCGTTGGCGATCCAGCCGAGGTCGATGAGCGACTTCGTGATCACCGCCGACGAGGAGATGTAGACGATCCCGGCGGTCAGAAACGCCGGGAGGAACGCGCCGAAGACGAGCCACCCGAGGACGAGCCCGGCCCCGAAGTTCGCGAGGTCGATCGTCCCCGCGGTCCCGATCTGGCGCCGTCGCGCGAGCAGGCGGTCGAGGTTGAACTCCAGCCCGAGGAAAAACAGGAGGAAGACGATCCCGAGCTCCGCGCCGAGCGCGATGAACTCCGTCTCGGGGACGTAGACGGTCCCGACCGCCGGCAGGGAGAGCCGGCCGAGGACGAACTCCCCGAGTAGCATCCCGGCGACGATATAGAAGGGGATCACGGACTGACCGGCGCGGTTCGCGACCCACCCGGCGACCGCGACCGCGGCGAACATGACGCCGACGTCGAGCAGCGCCACTACCGGCTACCCCCGAGACGGGCGACCCGAGGGGCCGCCCCGACCGCGTCGTCGCGGCCGCTCATCCGGTGAGGAGCTCCTCGAACGCCGCGCAGTCCTCGGGCGTCCCGACCCCGATGACCGTGTCGCCCTCGCGGAGCGTGGTGTCCGCGCTCGGGCTGTCGACGACCCCGTCGCCGCGCTGGAGCGCGACGACGGCGAGCCCGGTTCGGTCGCCGATGTCCGCGCTCTCCAGCGTCTCGCCGATCAGCGGCGACCCCGGCTGGATCTCGTACCACTCCAGGAGGATGCCGCCGGGCAGGGTCGTCTCCTGCGTGTCGGGCTCGACCGGCTGGAAGTACGCGCCCTCGACGATCGACCCGATCGTCCGGGCGAGGTCGTCGCCGAACTCGAACACCTTCTCCGAGTCGGCGTCCGGGTCGGGGCGGCGGAACAGCTCGCGTTTACCCGTGTTGTGGATGACGACGATCATCTCGCCGTCGTCGAGTTCGATCTCGAACTTCTTCCCGACGCCGGGGAGGTCGGATTCGCGGATCGTCATACCGGGGGGAGCGGTGCCAGCGTTATAGGTGTGCACGTCGCCGGCGTCCGCCTCGAACGACGCCCGTGCGACGCAGGTCTGACCGCTCCGCACCAAACGCTAAGTAGGGTGGGACCGAGGTAGCGCACATGTGGGGATCCCGGAAGAGCCGGGACCGGCGGACGGTGACCTGCATCGCGTGCGGCGACTCGCTGCTGCGCGAGGACGCGCGCGAGTACGACAAGGAGGGGGACCGCTGGAACCGGCGCGACAAGGAGTTCGAGTACCTCTGTACAGACTGCGACGACGACCTCTGCCACCAGCCCCGGGACGGGCTGGAGTCGCTCGTCTGTTCGATCGAGGCCGACGGGCTCTCGCGCGAGGAGTTCCTCGATCGGTACGCGGACGCGGTCGCGCCCGACGAGGGCACCGACTCGGCCGAGTCTCGCGGCCGATCCGATCGCGACCGGGAACCGTCGGACCGCGACCGGTAGCGCGCTTCGGTCCGGACCGCTCTTCGCCTCGCCGACCGACACGCCTTCCTCGGGCCGTTCGAAACCGGACGCACGCATGTCCCTCCACCTGACGCCCGCCGTCCCCCCGATTCCGATCCAGGCCCCGATCGCTCCCCTCCCGACC
>NZ_NHPF01000152.1:0-29712 GCF_002252925.1 Halorubrum sp. Ea8 | reverse complement strand
GGAGACTGTTGATCCCGAAGGCGCTTTCCCACCACGGCCCGCCCTCTTTCCGTTCGCGAGGCAGCGGAACGTGGTCGGTCGAGACGACCGAAAGTGTCCCGTCGCCGAGTCGGTCGAAAATGGTATCCACATCCTGAGACGACCGGAGGGGAGGAGACATGATCGCCCGGTTCCCGAGCCGTTCGTACGTTTCCTCCGTGAGCGTGGTATAGTGCGTACACGTCTCCGCCCTGACGTTCGAACCGTCAGTCTGCACCTCCGCGATCGCGTCCGCCGCCGCCGCCGACGTGGTGTGGACGCCGTAATACTTTGCGTCGGCCGCGACGGCGAGTCGGGCGACGGAGCCGGCCGACATCGCTTCCGCGTAGTCCGGGCGGGACCGCGGATACGCCGATGGTGATTCACCGCCGGGTTCGCTTTTCACCGCGTCCGTCCGATGCTCGCAGACGGAGTACTCTTCGGTGTGAACCATCCCGACGGCACCGATGTCGGCGAGCCGCCGGAACACCTCTCCGATGAATCCGTTCGACAGTCGGATGTCGTCTGTGGTGAAGAGTTTGAACGACGTGATGCCGTCGTCGACGAGCGTCGCCAGTTCCTCGAACACCGCGGGAGATTCTTGTGTGATGACCGGATGGACCCCACAGTCGATGAGTGGTGCCGCGCCATCGCGATGCCGTTCGACGGCTCCGGTCAGCGTCCCCCGGTCGTCCCATTCTCCGTCGTCCCATCCCTGCCAGGCGAAGGTCAGAAGACTGGTGACGCCGCCGACTGCAGCGGCCGCCGTTCCGGTCTCGTAGGAGTCGATTGAGTTGTAGCCTGCGAGATGGGTATGTGGGTCGACCACGCCTGGAAGGACGAGGTTCCCGTCCGCGTCGATCCGGTCTTCCGCGTCCGGAAACGCATCTTCGTCGCCTACGCCTACGATCGTACCGTCGTCGATGGCGACCGCCCCCTCGAACATCGCCTCGGCGGTAACGACGGTCCCGCCGGTGACGACGGTGTCAATACTCACCACCGGTGTCCACCCTGACTTTGGACATCGACCGCGTTCCATCCACAACATTCGAGAGTCACCGCGAAGTTGTATCGTCTCGCTCCGTTCACCGTGCTAACCATACCCTCGAATACTCGATACCTGTTCTTAAGGGTTGTTCCGTTGTCGCCGCCTCAGCTCCGGGCCGACTGTGAGTGCGAACGAGAATTTAAGTGACGGGCGGTCTGACCAGCGAGGACGATGAGCAAACGAACGATCGCGGACGTGAACCGATCGGATAGAGAGAGGTTTGTCGACCTCTTGGGCGGCGTGTACGAACATTCCCCCTGGGTGGCCGAACGGGCTTGGTCCGACCGACCCTTCGAGTCGGTCGACGACCTTCACGAGACGATGAAGCGCGTCGTCGAGGCTGCCGATCGCGATCGGCAGCTCGAACTCCTGCGGGCACATCCGGACCTCGGCGAGCAGACCGAGATGACAGACGCCTCCGTCGAAGAGCAGGCCTCCGCCGGACTCGATCAGTTGACTCCGGAGCAGTATGAGGCCTTCCAGCGACTGAACGACCGGTATCAGGACAGCTTCGGCTTCCCGTTCATCATGGCCGTACGAGACGAATCGCCCGACGCGATCAGGGCCGCGATGGAAGAGCGGGTCGAACACGCACGACCCGAGGAGTTCCGGACCGCCATCGATGAGGTACACACCATTGCGCGCCTGCGACTCGACGAAATACTGGAACCGTAGCGGCGGGTGCCCTCCTGGTGAAAATGACAACGAGAGACCAAAAATGGTTTAACTATGCGTATGAACCTCGTTGGTAGACGGTGACAAGCGCACTACGTAAAGCCAGATTTTGTAGCCCGGAGCACAGCGATCGCTGCACGCAGCAGGGATGACCGACGACGATACCACTGACGGCCCATGATAAACACACCACAAGACACCGACGACCGAACGATGAACTACGGGAAAAAACATGTTAACGTCTACCGGACGTACGCAACCCCACTGACGGGGCTCCGCGAGATTCCCGAGTCGACATTCACTGGCAAGCCGAACACGCTCCTCGGGATGGAGGTGCGTGCGCAGGTCGAGGGCGAGGAGTTCCTCCCCTCGTTCCGAGACGGCGACAACACGAAGGTGGTGGCAACGGACACGATGAAGAACTTCATCTTGCACCACGCTGGCGAGTACGACGGTGCGACCGTCGAGGGCTTTCTCCATTACGTCGGCTCGGAGTTCCTCAACACCTACGATCAGATGGAGGGAGTCCGCATGTCTGCCGATGAACTCCAGTTCGACCAACGACCCGTTCCAGACGGCGAGGGCGGCTTCGAACCGAGCGAACTGGTCTTCCGCGTTTCCGACAACGAGTCGGCGTACGGCGAGTACTACCTCAAGCGGGAGGACGGCGACATCGTCATCGAGAATCAGCGAAGCGGTGTCACCGATATCGAACTCGTGAAGGTGAAAGACAACTCTTTCGTCGGCTACGTTCAGGACGAGTACACCACACTTCCGGAACGAGAGAATCGGACGCTGTATATCGGACTCGACATCTTCTGGACGTACGACGACCCCAAGGCGGCGCTAGGTGACGATCCAAAAGAGTACGTGCCTGCCGAGCAGGTGCGAGATATCGCACAGGTGGTCTTCGATGAGAAAGACGTCAACTCGATCCAAGACCTCGTCTATCAGATCGGACTCCGAATCCTCGAACGGTTCCCGCAGCTGGCCGAAGTGAATTTCGAATCCAGGAATCAGACGTGGCTAGGCGTGCGGAATGACGACCTAGAGGGTGACGCGAAAGTGCTTCGAGAACCGCCTCGGCCGACCGGATTCCAGCGGTTCTCGATGGATCACAGCGACCTCGACGAAGGGGGCAACGTATGAGCGCAGGACTGACCACGCACGTACTCGATACAAATCGCGAAGGACCGGCGGAGGGCGTGGAAGTGACGCTGTATCGACTCGAAGAGGGAGACCGCGAGCAGATCGTGTCAGCGGTGACGAACCACGATGGCCGAGTCGACGAGCCGTTACTCGACGCCGAGGAGATCGACGCCGGAACGTTCGAGCTCGTCTTCGACGTGGGGACGTATTACCGCGAGGGTCCCACGGAATCTACGTTTCTCGACGAGGTTCCGGTGCGGTTCCTGATCGACGATCCGAGCGAGCACTACCACGTGCCATTGCTCCTATCTCCTGGGAGTTACACGACGTACCGTGGGAGCTGAGCTACGAGTACAACCGTCGCCGTCCAGACGCCGGTCCCGTTGACACGACATCCCCCGCGGAGCGATTCGATGGCTGACCGTGTCCGTTCGGAGGTGACTGTTCCCGACCCGTTCTCGAACGGCGCTTCGTCGGAACCTCATACAGCGAACGCTATCCGCCCGATAGATGTGCGAACCAGCATATTCCGTAATATCTTGGATGAAATATAGTAGATCAATAGAAGATTTTAATTATTAGAAGTCTCATTGGTATGTCGGAACATGCCTGGAAACACAGACGAAGGAATCGATCTCGCATACGGTCTGGAAGAGAAGCCACCGTTGTCGAAATCGTTCCTGCTCGCGCTACAACACGTATCGGTCATGATTGTCCCGTCGACTGCAGTCGCGTTCATCGTCGCGGGAGCCGCGGGATTGAGCTCCGCAGACACGACGTTTTTGGTTCAGATGGTGATCCTCTTTGCGGGAGTGGCGACCGTCGTCCAAGCATACGCCGTGGGTCCAGTCGGCGCGAAACTTCCGATCGTGATGGGAACAAGTTTCGCCTTCGTCGGTGCGATGTCATCGATCGGCGCGAGTTCGGGCCTCGACGTCGTGTTCGGCTCGATCGTGGCCGCGGCAGTCGTCGTTCCGTTCCTGTTGGGCTGGCAGTTCAAACGACTCCAGTCGTTCTTCCCGCCGCTTGTCACGGGACTCATCGTCATCATCATCGGTCTGTACCTCGTTCCGGTCGGTATCCAGTACGCCGCTGGCGGGGTCGGTGCCGAAGACTTCGGCTCGATGCAGAACCTCGGGCTTGCAGGACTGGTCTTGACGATCTCGGTTCTCTTCAATCTGCTCTTGAAGGGAGTCTGGCGAATGTTGAGTGTCATCATCGGAATCAGCGCCGGCTACGTCGTCGCGATCATGTTCGGCGTCGTGGACTTCACGCCCTTCTACGAAGCGGCGTGGATCGCGGTCCCCACTCCCGGCCGGTTCGGATTCAGTTTCGAGTTGGTCCCGCTTTTGACCTTCGCGTTCCTGTTTCTCGTCTCGGGTATGGAAACAATCGGCGACATGTCCGGGATCACCGCCGCCGAGGGACGCAACCCCACCACAGAGGAATTCCGAGGCGGAATCTTCGCCGACGGGTTCATCAGTGCCCTCGGAGCGGTCTTCGGGTCCTTCCCGCAGACATCGTTCTCCCAGAACGTCGGCATCATCAACTTCACCGGCGTGATGAGCCGTCACATCGTCGGGATCGGCGGTGGGATTCTGATCGTGCTCGGACTCGTCCCGAAGATCGGAGCCATCGTGACGACCATCCCCTCCGCCGTCTTCGGCGGTGCCGTGCTCATTATGGTCGGCATGGTGGCCGCCAGCGGCATGCGGCTGTTGTTCCTGAACATCGAGATGAATCGTCGAAACATGGTCATCATCGCTACGGCGCTCGGACTCGGGCTCGGCGTCGCGACGGTGCCGAATGCGCTCTCGGGACTGCCATCGGGTACACAAACGTTCTTCGGCGAACCGGTCATCGTCACCGGCCTGGTGGCGCTCGCGCTGAACACGTTCGTCCCCGGCGAATCCAGTCCGCTGTTCGATCGGGCCGACACGGTCCCGCCGATCTCCGAACCAGTCGACGACGATTGAGGTCCGACGGAGGTCGAGCAAGTATTTTTCCCTGTGCCGAGTTCCGCTCGTCTCCACCGCGCTGGAAGGCCCCGTCGAGTGATCCGTGAGCACCGACACGAGTGAACCGCGCCGGTCCGTGGCAGGTCACCCGGGGTACCACTCCGCCCGCACCGCCCGCAGGGGAAATTTTTTCTCCTGCGACTGATTACGGTATATGTATGTTATTGACCGGAACAGTGGTCGCAGACACGAACACGGTACTCCAAGACGGAGCGGTTGTCGTCTCGGGGTCACGGATCGAGGCGGTGGGCGAACGATCCGAGATCGTGCCACAATATGCCGACCACGAACACCAATCCTACGACGTCCTGCTACCGGGACTCGTCGGCGGACACATCCACTCCGTTCAGAGCCTTGGGCGGGGAATTGCCGACGATACCGAACTACTGGACTGGCTGTTCGACTACATCCTCCCTATGGAGGCCACACTTTCGGCCAGAGAGATGGAGATCGCGGCAAAACTGGGATATCTAGAGATGATCGAAAGCGGGACGACAACCTGTGTGGATCACCTCTCGGTCGCCCACGCGGAGGAGGCTTTCGATGCTGCAGGTGAGATCGGTATCCGTGGCGTCCTCGGCAAGGTGATGATGGATCAGCGCTCGCCCGACGATCTCCTTGAGGATACACAGGAGGCCCTTGACGAATCCGAGCGGCTCATTCAGGAGTACCACGGCTCGTTCGATGACCGCATTCGGTACGCCGTGACACCTCGATTCGCGGTTTCCTGTACCGAAGAGTGCCTCCGCGGCGCTCGCGAACTGGCCGACGCGTACGACGGGGTCCGTATCCACACCCACGCCAGTGAGAACCGAAACGAAATCGAGACCGTGAAAAATGATACCGGGATGCGAAACATCCACTGGCTCGACGAGGTCGGGCTCACCGGCGAGGATGTCGTGTTGGCCCACTGTGTGTGGACTGACGAAAGCGAGCGCGAGGTACTCGCCGAAACGGGGACGCACGTCACGCACTGTCCGTCTTCGAATATGAAACTCGCCAGCGGCATCGCTCCGATATGGGACTATCTCGACCGCGGCATCAACGTCGCCCTCGGCAACGACGGTCCTCCGTGTAACAACACGCTCGACGCGTTCACGGAGATGCGTCAGGCCAGCCTCCTCCAGAAGGTTGATCGGCTGGATCCGACCTCGACCCCGGCGAGCGAGATATTCGAGATGGCGACGATCAACGGTGCGAAAGCCGCCGGGTTCGATGAACTTGGCGCGATTCGGGAGGGATGGCGAGCTGATATCATTGGTCTCAGTACGGATCTCACGCGGGCGACGCCACTGCACGATGTGCTCTCGCATCTGGTGTTCGCCGCTCACGGCGACGACGTTCAGTTCACGATGGTGGACGGTACTGTCCTGCAGGATGACGGAGTAGTGACCGCCATCGACGCCGAGTCAGTCCGTCGGGAAGCATCGGAGATAGGCCTCGATATGGACCTAGAGGAGGCGCGTGAGTCCGCTCGGAAACAGAAACCCTGAGTCAGCGCGCATGGCGCGCGCCCTCCATCACCTCAGGGACGAACACGCAGTTCATATGTCCCTACAGCCCTGTTTCAGAGTGATCTGGGCCGCTGGCGGTAATCATGTGGCCCCACATTTATTTAAGTCTGGTAGATAACGGGTTCATGGATGACAGACACTAGCAAGAACCGGTCACGCCTAGCGTCGTTCTTCGAGTTCGAAAAACATGACACCGATGTGAAAACGGAACTCGTCGCCGGGGTCACGACGTTCCTGACGATGTCGTACATCATCGTCGTGAACCCCGCCATCCTGTCTGCGGCGATCTCCATCGAGGGGTATTCCGACGGCCAAGTGTTCCAGATGCTCGCTATCACGACGATTCTGGCCGCCGCCGTCGGTACCACCGTAATGGCGCTGTACGCGAACCTGCCGTTCGGGCTCGCACCCGGGATGGGGTTGAACGCGTACTTCGCATTCACCGTCGTAATCGCGCTCGGGATTCCGTGGCAGACCGCACTGGCCGCGGTGTTCGTCGAGGGTCTCATCTTCATCGCGATGTCGTCGGTCGGTGCGAGACGATACATCATTGAATTCTTCCCCGAACCAGTGAAGTTCGCTATCGGTGCCGGTATCGGCCTGTTCCTGCTATTGCTGGGCCTTATCGAGACCAACATCGCCGTTGCGGACGACGCAACGCTCGTTTCGCTCGGCAACGTCGCGTCCGACCCGGTCGCCCTACTCGCACTCGCCGGGATCGGGTTCACAGTTTTCTTCTACGCCAAGGGGGTCACCGGCTCGATAATCCTCGGCATCCTGACGACGGCGGCCGCCGGATGGGGACTGACCTTCGCCGGTGTTGTCGACGGTGGTATCCTCACGCCAGAGAGCGTTCCTCCGATCCAGTACGACATCACACCGCTGGTCGGGGCGTTCCTCGACGGCTTCCAGAACATCGAGCCGATTTCCTTCGTTATAGTCGTGTTCACGTTCTTTTTCGTCGATTTCTTCGACACCGCCGGCACGCTGATCGGGGTCTCGCAGTTCGGCGACTTTCTCGACGAGGACGGGAATCTCCCCAACATGGAACGGCCGTTGATGGCTGATGCCATCGCAACCACCTTCGGTGCGATCATCGGTACGACAACGGTGACAACCTACGTCGAGAGCTCTACCGGCGTCGAAGAGGGCGGTCGGACCGGGCTCACTGCCCTCGTGGTCGCGCTGTTGTTCGTCGTGTCACTCGTCGCCGTCCCGGTGGTCGCCGCGATCCCAACGTACGCGTCATATATCGGGCTCATCCTCGTCGGCCTCATCATGCTTCAGGGGGTCACCGACATCCAGTGGGACACGGTTGATTGGCTCATCCCGGCCGGTCTAACCATCATCATGATGCCGTTGACGGCCTCGATCGCGAACGGGATCGCCGCGGGGATCATCAGCTATCCCATCGTCAAGACTGCACGGGGCGACTACCGTTCTATCCACGTGGGGCAATGGATACTGGCGGCGGCGTTTGTCCTCTACTTCTACGTCACCACCGGCGGTGTAATGAGCTGACACGCGGCCTCCGCCCAGCGTTTGATCGTCGACATCTCGGAATTACAGACCGCTTTTTCCGGTTGAGTACACATCTTTGGCTCTCGATGCGCTGTACTGGGAAACTCCGTCGGATGTCTCCCATCTCTGATGAGGGGATTTTTTAGTCACGGCGCTGCATCTCCGATACGAGTTCGAATGTCTTCAGAGGAGCGTATCGAAATACCTTGGTCGTCTGCCGCCTTCCAGACGGTGATCGCCTGTTCGCTCATCGGCGTCATGGGAGTCCCGCTCATCAGTCCCATCCTGCCCGAACTCCGTGGGGTGTTCGGCATCTCCGACACGCAGGCCGGGCTCATTATTACGGCTTACACCCTCCCGGGCGTACTTCTCACGCCGTTTATCGGATTTCTCTCGGATCACTTCGGCCGGCGACCCGTCGTCTTACCGCTCCTGTTCCTTTTCGGCCTGACCGGCGCAGCCATCGGCTTCGCTCCGCCTTTCGAGATCGTGTTACTCCTCCGACTTCTACAGGGAGTCGGCGCGAGTGGGCTGATGGTTCTCGCGATCACCCTTATCGGTGATTTCTACGACGACGAACAGCGTCACGCGGTCATCGGCGTCAACGGCAGCGCGATCGGCATCGGCGCAGCGACGTATCCGCTGATCGGTGGTGCACTCGCGTCGATCGGATGGAACGTCCCGTTCGCGTTCTTCGGCGTCAGCCTCGTCGTTGGCGTCGTCGCGCTGTTTTCGCTGACGGAGCCGTCGATCGATTCGCCGCCGTCGTTTCGCACGTACGCCGATCGGCTCACCGCTGCAGCACTCATGCCACAGGCCCTCGGGCTCTGGGTCGCCGCCTTTTTCACATTTTTTCTCTTCTACGGGGGCGTTCTCACGACCGTCTCCTTGCTGTTTAGCGACGTGTACGGCCTCGCTGCCGGGGAGATCGGGGTACTGTTCAGTATGGTCTCGATAGCCAACGCCACGATGGCATCACAGTACGGACGGGTGTCACAGCTCCTCCCGGCAAAACAACTGGTTGCACTCGGATTCGTCGGCTTCGGGGTCAGCCTGCTCGGCGTCTGGGCCGCCGGGACACCGATCGCAATCGGCGCGATGCTCGTCTGTTTCGGTCTCGGATTCGGGGTCGTGATGCCGTCGCTCGACACCACGACCGCCGGACTCGTCTCGGGCCAGCTTCGGGCGAGCATGCTTGGCGTGTTGACGAGCATGCTCTGGCTGGGACAGACCGTGGGTCCCATCGTGTTCACCAGTGTCGCCCAGAACGCGTTTGGTGATGCCGTCGCAGGCTACCGATTCCTGTTGGTATTCTGGGGAGCAAGCGCGGTCGTCGGCGGTTTGAGCGTGTTCGCCTACTTGACGCTCACGGCTAGAGCGGCGACTCACCACGCCGAGACGTCGTGAGGGGGCACCCGCGGCCAGCGAGTCGCGTGTGGGTGTTCGTGTTCCGGTCCGTCTCGGCTAAGCCGAACCACTTTTTGTCCGTGGTGACAGTCACTCAGTATGCGTTACGTTAGCACGGTATTCGAACGGAGCGCTGTCACGTGTGCTGAACGGTGTCCGAGTCGTGGGGCCGATGACTGACGCGGTCGACACCCTCGTCCGCGGCACAGTGGTAAATGTCAACACAGGATCGCTTGAAGACGGTGCCGTCGCCATCGACGACGGTGAAATCGTCGCGCTCGCGGAGCGTCCGGCCGAGCGCACTCTCGACGCCGGCTACGTCGCCCCCGGACTCATCGACGCCCACATGCACGTCGAGTCGAGCATGGTGACGCTGCCGGAGTACGGCAACGCGGTCCTGCCCCGGGGCGTGACAACCGTCATTCACGATCCGCACGAGATAGCGAACGTGCTGGGAGAGCCCGGCGTTCGCGCTGTCGTCGAGGACGCGGCGTACACGCCGCTGAAGGCCCGGTTTACCGTCCCTTCGAGCGTTCCGGCCTCTTCGCTGCAAGACGCCGGTGCGACGCTCTCCGCGGCGGCCGTGGACTCGCTGCTCGACCTCAATCCCGTCGTCGCCCTGGGCGAGGTGATGGATATCCCGGGACTGCTCGCGGGCGACGAGGAGGTACACGCGAAAATAGCGTCGGCACGGGAGCGCGGCCTCACGGTCGACGGTCACATGCCCGGCGTCGACGGCGCGGCTCTCCACGAAGCCGCCCGGTATCTAGACACAGACCACGAGAGCATCACGCTCAGCGAAGCGCGAACGCGAGCGGACCTCGGGATCCGGGTCTATCTGCGCGAGGGCTCTTCGAGCAAAAACCTCGCCGATCTCCTCCCGCTGACTGACGCGGTCGACGCTCGGCGGCTCTCGCTCTGTACCGACGACAGGGAAGTCGTCGACATCGTCGACCACGGTGGCGTCGACTTCGCGGTCCGAAAGGCGATTGACAAGGGTGCAGACCCCGTCGAGGTCGTCCAGATGGCGACGCTCAACACCGCCGAGAGCTACGACCTGCCGTTCGGACGGATCGCGCCCGGAGCGCCCGCCGACCTCGTGTTGCTCGACGATCTGGAGTCGTGGGACGTTTCCCACGTGATGGTCGACGGCGAACTGGACCCCGCAGCGTCGGAGCGGACCGGGGTCACGAATCTGGCGACGGACACCGTCCAGTTCGACCCTGTCGCGGGGACGGACCTCGCTATCGAGGCCCCCGCCGACGCCGCGGAGACGGCCTCCGTCCGCGTCATCGACGCTGTCGGCGGGCTACAGACCGAACCCATGGACGCCACCGTTCCAATCGACTCGGGCGTGCTGGTCCCCCCCGAGGACGAGGGCATCGCTTCGCTGGCCGTCATCGAGCGTCACGGTCGCGGCGGCGGTATCGGACGGGGATTCGTCCACGGTCTCGGCCTGCACCGCGGCGCTATCGGCTCCACCGTCGCCCACGACGCCCACAACTGCGTGGTCGCCGGCGCGGACCCCGACGCGATGGCCATTGTGGCAAACCACCTCCGTGATATTGACGGCGGTATCGCTGCTTTCGACCCGGCTACTGACCAGACTGTCTCGCTCGCGCTACCGGTCGCGGGGCTTATGTCCGACGCCCCGATCGAAACGGTGTACGAGGAGTACGAGCGGGTCGAGGCGTTCGCGACCGACCTCGGCCTCGTCGACAGCGGTCTCATGGAGCTGTCCTTCCTCGCGCTGGAGGTCATTCCGACCTACCGCCTGACGAACAACGGGTTGGTCGACGTACCGTCGGGCGAATACGTCGACGTGCTCCGGTCCTGATTAAGGTCTCGATGGCGATCCGTTTGGGGCCGTCGGTGCTTTCGTGTCACTGCCGCCGTGTCCGCTCTCCGACGAGGCCGTGCGTGTACCGGCAGCGCCCTCGGCGTCGACGATGTATACAGAGCTCCGAGAGCGGCGAACCGCCTCAGTCGTCGTCCAGTGCGGCCGCGATCTTCTCCGGGGTGATCGGCATGTCGCCGATCCTGACTCCAACGGCGCGACGGACGGCGTTGCTTAGCGCCGGCGGGACCCCGTTGACCGGAATCTCGGCGACCGACTTCGCGCCGAAGGGGCCAGTCGGCTCGTGGGTTTCGACGATGAGGGAGGTCAGCGGAGGCTGATCGGCCGTGGTTGGCATGTCGTAGTCGCGGAACCCAAGCGTCTGCGGCTGGCCGTCCTCGTCGAATGTGATACCGTCTCCGGTCGCCAGCTCATAGCTCATGTGCATCGCGCCCTCGATCTGCCCTTCGACGAGGGCAGGGTTGAGCGCCACGCCGCAGTCGACGGCGTACACCATATCGTGGATCTCGAACTCCCCGGTCTCCTCGTTTACCGTCACGTCGACGAACTGCGCGCCGAACGGTGGCGGCGATTCTTCGGTGCAGTGGCTCGCGTCACCCATAACTTGGGCGCGCACCTCGTCACCGTACATCGACTCGTACCCGATCTCTTCGAGCGAGACCGACTCGCCGGTGATCTCCGAGATGACAGCGCCGTCGTCGACGGTGAACGCCGACTCGGGTTCGCCAAGCATCCGCGAGGCGAACTCAAACAGCATTCCACGAGCCTCCTCGGCGGCTTTCTTGACCGCCTGCCCGGTGATGTACGTCGTCGACGAGGCGTAAGCCCCGTGGTCGAATGGAGAGATATCCGTGTCCGACGGCTGTACGAGCACGTCTTCCGGGGGTACGCTCAGCACCTCCGCCGCGATTTGCGCCATCACGGTGTCGGCTCCCGGTCCGATGTCGACGGCACCGGTCTGGAGGATGAACGAGGCGTCCTCGTTCATTTTGATATGCGCTGCGCCTAGTTCCTCGCCGGGGACGCCGCTGCCTTGGATTGTCAACGCCATGCCGCAGGCCCGGTGGAGATGGTCCGCTTCGGGTTGGTCGACATCGTCCCAGCCGATCGCCGCGCGCCCCTCAGCGATACACTCGTCCAGCCCACACGAGCGGATGCGTCGGCCGTACTCCTTGTCTTTGAGGATGCCGGAGGCCACCTCTAGGTCGCCCTCCGAGATCACGTTCCGCGAACGGAGATCGATTGGGTCGATATCGAGTTCGCGGGCGATCTCGTCCATGTGACCCTCGACGGCGAGGTGACCTTGCGGGGCACCGTAGCCACGGAAAGCACCTGCGATAGGCAGATTCGTGTGGACGGCGGTCATCTCGTAGCGGATGTTCGGTGTGTGCGTGTACAGGGGTAACGGCTTTTTGCCGACGGCGCTGGCAACGGTCATTCCGTGGGGACCGTACGCGCCAGAGTTCGTGACGGCTTCCATATCTATGGCTTCGAGTTCGCCGTCATCGGTCACGACGCTCCGTAGTTCGACGCGGGCAGGGCGGCGGTTGCGGAGTGCATGGAACTGTTCACGCCGCGTCGTCTCGACTTTTACCGGCCGGTCAGCGGCATCCGTGAGCGCCATCGTTAGCGGCTCGGTAATCATTCCTTGTTTCGAGCCAAATCCGGCCCCGATACGCGGCTTCGACACCTGAATATCTCGAATCGGCACGTCGAAGAGGTGGGAGAGCTGTCGGCGCGTATGGTACGGCACCTGCGTGCTGGAGATTAAGTGATACCGGTTGTCTTCGTCACGGTGGGCAATCGTGGTGTGGGGTTCGGGCACGCAGTGGGACTGGTACGGTGTCTCCCACTCAGTCTCGATCACCGTCAAATCCTCGCTCTCCTCTGCCTTTGAGAAGGCGGCGTCCACGTCACCGATTTCGCCCGACATCTGCGCCTCGATGTTCCGCTCGTAATCCGCGCCCGGCTGGAGGTTCTCCACGTCGTCGGCGCTGTGGAGTTGGGGCGCGTCAGGCTCCATCGCTTCGGCGGTATCAAAGACCGCGTCGTACTCGTCGTACGTGACGTCGAGTTTCCGTGCGGCCTTGCTTGCGGTGTCCTTGTCTTCGGCGACGACGGCGGCGATGGGGTCACCGACGAAGCGGACCGTCCGCCGGAGTACCCGGAGGTCCCACGGGGACGGCTCGGGATAGGACTGCCCGGCAGAGGTGTAGGGTTTCTCAGGAACTTCGGGGGAGTCAGGCGTGACGACGGCGTAGACGTCGTCCATCGCCTCCGCTGCACTCGTGTCGATGTCCGTCACGACGCCGTGTGCGATGTCCGATCGAACGACCTCGGCCTCAGCCAGGTCCGGGAACTCCCGGGCGTAGTCGGCAGTGTACTTCGCCTCACCGGTCACGATCTTTTTTGCGTCGTCCTTCTCCTCACTGTGTGAAACCGTTCGGCGCTCATTCGGTGCCTTCCGGTTATTCGGCGCCTCGTCCCAGTGGATCGGGTTGGATTCCGCTATTTTTTCAGTGTCGGTTGTCTTGTCTTCCGAATCTGGATCGTCAGTTCTGCTCATTTGTCGCTCCCTCCTTCGAGACAATCACAACCGTGACATGTGGCGTCGGTGGAAACACGGCCGCCGTCGGCCGCTACGTCTGCTTCGCCGGACATCCGGGTCGACGCGTCTTGGACCGCATCGATGATCTTTTCGTAGCCCGTACACCGACAGAGGTTCTCCGAGAGGGCGTCACGGATGTCAGCCTCGTCGGGATCTGGGTTCTCTTCCAGTAACGCCTTCGAACGCATGATCATGCCCGGAATACAGAACCCACACTGGAGTGCGGAGTTATCGACGAACGCCGACTGTACCGGTCCCAGATCGTCTTGCGTTCCCAGGCTCTCGATAGTCTCGACCTCTGTGCCGGCGAGTTGGCTCACCGGTCTGATACAGGACTTGACTGGATCGCCGTCGACGATCACCGTACAGAACCCGCAGTTCCCGGTGTCACAGCCCCGTTTCGCACCCGTATATCCGTTGTCTCGAAGGACATCGAGCAGTGTGTCAGAGCGTGCGATCTCAAACGTTACGTCGTCGCCGTTCAGTGTAATATCTATTTCCATATGGATCACTGTTGATCGTTATCCCGAGAGCAGTAAACATCCTCGGGCGAGATGCCGGGCTACAAACGCCCGTGATGGGGTGTCCGGGCGACGGGTCGAGTATTGATTCCCAATGCCCGGGATGCTAACTTGTCACAGGGAATAATACTTAAAATTTTTCATCGGGTACCTCGATTTCGGGTAGACGTGACCTATCCCCCTACGACGAGTACTTTTCTCGACAGGCCGTAGCCGACTCGATTCGAATTCGCCAGGGCTCTGCGGTCTCTTCGCACCGACCGTCATCACTCCGGTGGCTCCGATTCGAACTGCACGAGGGTCGGTACTGCAGGTGCGGCGTTAGACGCTTGGGGGTCGTGGACATTTATTACACGACGGATTCAATCCGCTACTCATGGGACTCGTACAACCACGCCGACGAAGTGACGGAATGCCGACGTGTAACAGTGACCCTGCTGACTGCTGGGCGAGTAAGGGTAGGCGAGGAGAATGACAGACGTACTGGTTACCAACGGAACGGTCGTCACGCAGAACGGGAGCCGTGAAATCATCGACAACGGTGCCGTCGCCGTTGAGGATGACAAGATATCAGCGGTCGGTCCGGCCGAGCGTCTCGAAGACGAGACGAGTCCGGACCGGATCATCGACGCCGAGGGCGGGGCGGTAATTCCCGGATTGGTAAACGCACATACCCACGTCTCCGATATCTTCCTCCGCGGAGCATTCGAAGGCGATCGAGGGTTGTACGATTGGCTGTTCAACGTGAAACAGCCTGCCCTCGCAGTGATGGACGCCGATGAGCACGCTCTCGCGGCGCGACTGTATTGCGTCGAAGCCATCCAGTCGGGAACGACCACGTTCGTCGAGAACGCAACGGCCCTCGACTGGACCGATCTCAAGCCGACACGACGGAAACTCGACGTCTACGACCAGCTCGGAATTCGAAACGTCTACGGCGCTGGACTCAGGGACCGCTCCCCGGACGAGGATTTCAGACGTCTGTTCGAGGAGATTACAGGCTCCGGGGGTGGATCCGTTCATCCGGGACCCGACGCACTCATTGTCGAAACCGAGGATGGGTTGGCGGATGTCGAATCACTCATTGAGGCGTATCACGAGCCTGAGGAGCGACAGTCGGTCTGGCCGGCCCCAGCGACGCTCGCGACTACAACGTCAGATATGCTCCGGGGAGCGTACCGGCTCGCCGAAGAATACGATGTGATGACGACAGCCCACGTCGCGGAGGCAGAAGCGGAGGTGAGAGAGCGAGGGGCGATATCGAGTATCGAATATCTTCGCAATGTCGGCTATTTAGGCGAGCGCGCACTGCTCGGCCACTGTGTCCAGACGAACGATCGAGACGTCCGCCTGCTCGCGAAGTCGAATACGCCGGTCGTGCACAATTATCGGGCGAACATGCAGCTTGCGACCGGTTTCGCGCCCATTGTCGATATGCTCGGGCGCGGCGTCACCGTCTGCCTCGGGACCGACAACACGATTCTGAACGACACGGTTAATCCCCTTTCCGACGCTCGAGCCGTTGCGACTGCACACAAGGGGTACCATCGCGATTCCGGAGTCGTCCCCGCAGGGACAGCGTTTGATATGGTGACGCGGGACGCTGCTCAGGCCATTGGACGCGGTGATGAACTCGGATCACTCGAACCCGGCACGCAGGCCGACCTTGTGGTGATCGACCTCGATCGACCGCATCTCACTCCAACTCCGGATCCAATACACACCCTCGTCTACGGCCTCCAAGGGGGAGAGGTCGAGACGGTCCTCTGTGCCGGCGAGGTTGTAATGGATAATCGAGAGCTGCTCACGCTGAAAGAACCTCTCTCCGAACTTCTTTCAACGGCCGAACGTACGGCCGCCGACATCGTTCGACGGGCTAACATCGAATGAACGACTTCGACCGATAGCCCCCGGAGTGGAGATTGACCCGCGGTTGTACGTGAGTTCGTGAGGAACTCTAGCTTCGATATCGCATTCGGCAGGCTTGGTGAGGTAAAGTCGACCGTCGCCGAGAACAGGCGAATTATGTTTAGAGTGCTCTGTTGAATCCACAGAAGACGGAGAGATAGCGTCGCTCTGAAGGTGGAAGCGAAGCGGAAGAGCCGAATGTGCCGAAACTACTCTTCCGCTTCGTTAAGCAAGCCGCGTCGCTGGCTCAAAAGCGCTGTGCCGCCAGTCCAACGGCGGTGAGTGATCCGACTGGCAACGGATTTCCCGGGTGGAAGCATGTCACGCTCCACTTTTTGCGGGTTCACATGGATGCGACGTACCGCGAAATCGTGGATTGGGCGAGTGAAATGGATCGGGTTCGTGGGCTGTTACAGCTCGCTCGAACGGCATTTCCCGTACCCTCAACGATGTACCGGTCGTTTGAGAGGGTGCCCATGTCCGTGTGGCGCGGCTTCCTTCGTGAGTCCGCGAACATCTGCGATCCGGGCTCGCACGGAGCCATCGATGCCACCTATTTCGATCGAGAAACGGCATCGAGACACTACCAACACCACTCGGATCGCCACATACGCACGCTCAAAACGACGGCCATAGTCGATACAAACTCGTGTGCCATCCTCGATCTTCACTGCTCGGCACACTGGCCTCACGATACGCAAACTGGCCGTCGAGTCGCCCTGCGTAACACCGAGAGAATCGAGAGTCTCGCCGGCGACAAAGGCTATGACGACCAATCTCTCCGGGACGCCCTCCGTTCAGCGGGCGTCCGGCCGTTGCTGCGTCACCGATTGTTCGCTGCGTACGATCACNNCGCTGTCCACCCTCGCGCGTGGTACCGCGAGTTCCGCGAGTTCGTGTTGACCGCCACAGTCTACAACCTCGAACAGGCTCTCAAACAGTGATCCCCACGCCGTCATCGGATTCAATAAAGCAGACTCTTCTATAGCCGATTCCCCCACCATAGCTCCTGGAGATCAGTAGATCGCTGGGTCAAAGCCTTCGCAGCTCTCCACAATGTCATCATCTAACCTTGACACTCTCGTGGGTATGATTAGGAATTCTGGATGGTAACAGAGACACGATCGTGGATTGGTCCCTCCTCGTCTCGCAAACGACCGCCCGACCGGCCATTGTGAATCGCGAGTGTCTCGCTCACGATGCTGAGGGCAATTTGGACTGGTTCACCGCCCCCAAGGTCAAGTCCAACCGGTGTCGATACCCGTTCGAGCTGGTCCTCTGTGAACGTCGCCCCATCCTTGGCGAGTTCGTCTTGAATCTGTTCAAAACGCTTTCGCGGCCCCATAAGTCCAATATAAGGGATTTCGGATGACTCCAGAAGCGCCTCAAGGGCAAGGCGGTCGTCGAGAAAGTTATGCGACATCAGGACTGCGTAGGTCATCTCGTCGGCCAGTTTTGCGAGATCGGTGGGACGCGTCGCCACAACCTCATGGGCGTGGGGAAAGTCTTCGTCAGCCGCCATAGCGCCGCGGGCAGATGCGACCATAACTTCGAATCCAACCGTGCGACCGAGGCGAGAGACCGGTTGAACGTCGTTCTGGTTTCCAAACAGGAGCAGTTGAGGCGCCGGTTTGATGCTATCAACGAAGACCCTAACCTCGCCATTCCTTGATGAGACCTCGACCGTTGCGGACTTCCCCTCAGTACGGAATTTCTTGGTGACAGACACGATTTCGTCAACGACCACCTCTGGAAGCGATTCACGTTCACTGGAAGGTGTGGGGTTACCGTTCGCGTCGACGACCGTGCGATCTCCTATCGAGACCGCTGGGTCGGTGGATTCGACGGAGGTCAGGACTGTCATCGGTTCCCTATTTTCCAGCACCGAAAGCATGGGCTCCACCGAGTTGTCTACGGGTTCCAACAGGAGGTCGATGACCCCGTTACACCCCAACCCGAGCCCCCACTCATCGTCGTCCATCAGATCGAACGTCTCGATCTGAGGACGACCAGTATCTCTGATTGACACCGCCAAATCGACGACCGGCCCCTCAAGACAGCCAGCCGTCACCGCGCCGAGGCTTTCCTCGTCGGCAGGGACGAGCATTTTTGCGCCCGGGCGGCGATAGGCAGACCCCTCGACATCGGTAATGGTCACAAGTACTGCGGGTTTGTCGTTTCTCAAGCTACGTCGTAGCTCTCGGAAGAGTTCCGGTTCTGAGATGCTCCATGGATCTGGGTCGCTGGGATTACTCATAGTCGCATATTCGTGTGGTTGTATATTTACTTGCTCCTTGAACCGGTCCAGGATGGACCGCCTTACTTTCGTTAAGCGCTCGGGATGAGGAGAGTTCGCACTATAGTAGCCGGTAGAACTTTTTACTCAGAAAGTGACGTTGTCTATAATGGAACACCTCAATGAGATCTCTGTCGAAGAACTCCAAGAGGCGCTTGACAATGTTGACGGAAACAAACCCACACAGCGGTTGTTAGCCGCGATCGCGTACAAAAATGATGTCGCGCAAACCGAACTTGCCGAGTGGTACGATACAGAACGAAAAACGATCTATAACTGGCTCAAGCGGCTCGATACGGACGACCCACTTGAACAGGCTGTTTCAGATGCTCACCGATCTGGACGAAAGCGAAAACTTTCAGAAAAACAGCAACAAGAGTTTGAGCAAACGGTCCACGAATCACCCCAAGAGATCGGCTTTGACGCGCCGGCGTGGACGCCGGCGCTCGTACAAGAATATCTTCAAGAAACGTACGGCGTTGAGTACTCAGTCCCGAGCTGTCGGCGGTTATTGAAAGAGGTTGGATTGAGTTATCAAAAACCACGTCGTTCAGCCGCTGAATCCGACGATGACGAGCAAGACGAGTTCTACGACGAGATTAAAAAAAGCGGCGGGAAATGGACGCCGCAGTAGTGTGTATCGATCAAACCAAGAAATCTGTCCAAGCTGAGCCGCGTGCCGCGTGGTTTCCGCGGGGCACGCGGCTTTCTGTTGAACTTTCAGGCCAATGAGACTGGACGTGTCTGCTGGGCGCGATCACCGAGGACGGTGATCGCTTCTTCTCTCGATTCACAGAGTACATCACCGCCGATCACGCGAAACATTTCATTTTGACACTATGTGAAGAATTTGAAGATGATCTAATCATCGTTCTCGATGGAGCACCATACTTTCAGGCGTCGGCCGTCACGGACCTCGCGGCCCGTGACGACCTCGCGTTTGTGACGTTCCCCTCGTACTCGTCGGAGTTGAACCCGGTCGAGGAATGCTGTAGACATCTTCAAACAACCCTTAGCAATCAGTTCTTCGACTCGCTCGACGAATTTACAGCAGCAATCGACACCGCTCTCCTTCAACTCTCGATACCAGACGTGAGTAATTACTTCTAGTATTTACTATAATGCTTCAGCGTAGCGTGCGATGTAGCGGAGCTGCTCAGGCGAGTACCCATTGAGGGTGTCGACCATCTCTGCCGAGAGGTCTGCCGGCGGGGTCGGTGACTCGTAGGACATCAGCGGTCGCCCCGTGTTAACCAACAGAGCGGGTATCGGCATAGATTTGTTGGTTAATCAGATATCGTCTCTTCACGGGTTGAAGAGTATGAATAGCAAACTATTCGGGAATAGAACGCCCCATTAGATGTCGTCGGGACGGGGCGCGTTCTCGTACTTGACCATCTTCTCGGATTTATCGCTGATGGTGTCGTAGATCTGTTGGAGTGTCTCTTCAGCGGCGAGCAGGTTGTGCTCCTCCAGGAACTCCTGACCCTCTTCGGTGAGACCGTAGAACTTCCAGGGGTAGCCCTGTCGGCGCTGGTCGTCGTCCAGGGCGACCTCCTTCACGATGCCCTCATCGATCAGCTTCTGGATGTGCTTGTCAACGGTCGCATCGCTCACACTGGGATTGAGCTCCTCGAGTTCGTACATCGATGGGAGCTGTTGGGGGTGAGCAAGAATATCGCTGTTGACATCCTCCTCCGCGTGAACGCGGAGGAATCCCGAGGTTGGGATATTAGGGTTTGGAGTCTCCCACCTCTCGTTGCGGTTGGAATCCGCAGGAGAGGTCGTACAGGTAGACGCCGGGCTGTGCCAACCAGCCGGTACTCCTATCCCCGGACAACTGCCCGGTAGACTCGGAGTTACTTTCCTCGTTGATGTCCAGACGGATGTTTTCCGCCCCGTTCACGTCCGCGTTGAACGCCGCATCACACGACTCGCAGACGTACAACCCGCGTTCGACACGCTGGCTGTCGTCTTCTCTTCCACAAACGCAACACGTTTTACTCGTGTCACGTTCGGACACTTCCATGACCTCGATGCCCTCAACTTTCGCTTTGTACTCGAGGATCGACGTGAAGCGGTCGAACGCCCACCCGTGTAGGTCGAGGTTTCCGTGCCGACCCCAGTTCTTCGACTTGCCGTTCTCGTCCTCGCGGACGCCTTCCAAGTCCCCGACGTTGATGCGACCCACACTACGCTCGATACATTTCTCCACGATGTGTTTGGCGAGACTGTGGAAGAAGTGGGTGCGGCGTTCCGACCATTTGTGATGAAGTCGCGTGGCCCTGTCGCCACTGCTGTCGTCACAGTTGGCGATTTCTTTCGGGAAGTAGTACCCGTCCTGTTTCAGGCGGTTGCCGGGATAGAGGTCGGCGTCTTCGGTGCTGTAGGCGACAGCGGCGAAGTTGCTGATACCGAGATCAATGCCCGCAGTCTCGGTTCCGGGAGCGTCGGGCGTCTCGATTTCGTCCTTGCAGACGAGGTGTAACTCCCATCGCTCCTTTGTTTGGTCGTAGACAGCACGAACCTGTTGCAGGTTCTCAACCTCGACGCCGGGGCGTGTCTCGTATTCGACAAGGATGTACTCCCACGCTTTCGGATGTTCTTTGTGGCTCGCTCCCTTGGAGAGGCGGACACGGTTGTTCTTAGTGTCGTGTCGGATGCCGTTCTGTTTCCACGTCACCGTACTGCGTGGGTGTTCTTCGTGGACGCGACGACCCTGTTGGTCGTAGTAGTTTTGTTTGCGGTAGCCGGGCGGATTGTCTCGTTCGTCATCACTGGAGTACCACGAGTTGAAGGCTTCAGCGAGTTCCTCCAGAACCCGCTGACTGGACTGACTGTGCAGTCCCTTGTACTTGTCGTGACCTTTCAACTCGTTTTTCAACTCCTCGTGGTCGGGAATCTCCCCGGTCTCCTCCCAGACTTGGCGGGAGTGGTAGTTGGCGACGTTCCAGAGTTTGCTGGCACTCCACCCGTGTCGGTCAAGCGAGCCCTCTACCTGACTGTAATTGAGGATTTTCGCTCGATGGGTTCGGTGGACTTCCAGCATTCTGAACGCCTGTATAATTGCTTATAATCGCTTCTCTTCTAAAGAATGGGATTGAGAACGGTGGAATATCCAGTCCTGTCGAAGTCAGTAGAACGTGTCACGGAGTGACGGCGCGTATCCACGGCCTGAAGGCCGTGGTATTGCGCCAATTCAGCGTATAATTCACTGGTCCTCACGCTCTTCCCACTCCGGACGTGGTGTCGGGGACGGGAGTTCGTCAACCTCAGTTCGAAGTTCGTCCTCTGTCGTCCACGGGAAGCACCGTTCGTGGAGTTCGAATTTACGGAATTTGTTGAGATGGACCCAACTGTACGTTGTCGGCTCTTCGTCCTCATCTGCCCGCTCGTCGATCACATCCCACACCTCCTGTTCGTCGATGTCGAGACCGCTCTCTTGGGCGCGATCGACGAGCGACTCGACGTTTGCTTGGACTTCATCCGTCGACAAATCGTCTGTGAACGCTATCTCAAGGGCGGCCTGAATGACGTGCTGTGGCGAGTCAAGGTTCTCGTCAGTCACCCACGCGTAATCACGTGGGAACACGTACGACTTGTCGAAATACGGCGGGTCATCGATCTCGCCCAATTCAGGCGCCTCCCCACCACTCTCCTTCTCGAAGACCCCAACGATGTAGTCGCTGTACGTCGCGAGCAACGAAAACATGATATCGAACGTATTGAGGCGGTCAGTCGAAAGTTCGAGGAGATCACCCATGATGAACGGATAGGCACCGAGCTGCTTCGTGAGTTCGTTCTGGACGGCGCGAAGCCGGCGGATATAGGGGTCGCGATAGCTCCCCAAGATAAAATACGATGTCCGCTGACTCCAGAGATACGGCAATTCACGCTGGGTGAACCGCCAGATTTCCCGTTTCTCTGCAGGCTCAAGTTCGATGCCCCCGACGGCCTCGTGAACAACGGTCATAATATCCCCAGCGTCCGGCGGCGGGCTTGGGTCGGTCATTAGCTGTTGATTCAAACCACATCACCTTATCCTTTCTGAACCACTTTGATTTTTTCTGATTTAACTAACTTGGACGACCCTAACTGTTATAGCGTCCTACACCGTACTGCCACGTATGAGCGAAACCGACGCTGGCCCGGCCGATGGAGGGCCGTTCGCGGAACAGCAGCGGCTATTCAAGCTGCTGTCCCAAGATACGCGCCACCTTATCATCCAGGAGCTGCTGGGCCATCCCGCCCATCTGATGTCGCTCGCCGAACTCGAGTATATGACCGGGAAGAGCCAGGCGGCCATCAAAGACCAGTTGGAGACGTTGATCGACGCCGGGCTCCTCGCACGCTACACGTACGATCCAAGCGAGGGAAAGCGTGATCTCCCCTCTCAGTTCTACGGGTTCACAGAGCGGGGGGTCGAGGTCCTCCACGACTACAAGTATCTCCGTGGCCTTCCGGTCGCACGTGCCCTCTACGAGAACACGCGTAAGACCGAGAAAATCGAGCGCCACGAATCGGCCCCACGTCCGGAGCTTCCGGATGCTGTCGCGGCAGCCCTCGAGTTCGACGAGCCCGTTCTCGACACAGTCGATGGTGGCACAAACTCGTAGTTCGTTGTCGAACAGCACGGTTCTCGACGCTGCAGAGACGGGACGTCGACTTCGTACCTTGGTCAGCGTATCCGGGGCGGAACCTCCAGCCTTGAGGAGTGGGCGAAACGAACGAGTAGGCCAGAGAGCAAGTCGACAACTCCACCACATTTGACGGACTGTTGCCGTTCTCTCTCCCAGTATTTATAAACTATCAGACACATATCTGACATATGGAGGTGCGGCGGACCGTCCCGATCAAACTCAACGTAGATAGTGATGACGCCGCACTTCTCCGTGAAACCGTCGATGAATTTCAATGGGCCGCCAACTACGTCGTTGATCACGCTTGGCAGGGCGAATACAAAACAACGAGCAAGGCCCAGTTACAGGAGGAAACCTACGGCGACGTGCGTGACCAGACGCGATTACACGCCAATCTCGTCCAGAACGCTCGCAACAAGGCCGCCGACGCCATACAGAGCGTCGTCGCCCGTTGGAAGCAAGGCGAGTATGCGGGGAAACCGCACTTCTCGACCCCGACTATCGTTTACGACAAGCGATGCGCGACCTTCCACGACGAGTACGTCTCGCTGGCAACTGTTGACGGGCGTATCGAAATCGAGTACATCCTGCCAGACGGCGGCCGCGAGCGAGAGCAACTCGTCGGCAGTCAGCGACTCGTCCGCGGGGCCGTCCCGCACGAACACGTCCGTCAGCTGTGTTTCGCCCCGCGTGAGCGTGCCCGTCTTGTCGAATGCGACCGCGTCGATGTTCGCGGCCGTCTCGACGTGTTCGCCACCTTTGAATAGAACGCCCTGCCGGCCACCGGAGGCGATTGCTGATAACACCGCCGCCGGCGTAGAGATGATGACGGCACACGGCGACGCGGCGACCATCAGGGTCATCGCACGATAGAACGTGCTGGTAAACTCGTTCCCGATCAGGAGCGGTATCGCGATTGCCGCGTTCGTCAGCACTCACACTCGCCAGATACCCCGTGTCGTCGATCACCCGGGACAGCAGGCGGTTCCACGGGAGGACCTCATCTTCGGACGGCGTCGCACAGCCGCTGAGGGTCCGCCGCGTTGTGAGGAGGTCGAACGTGACACTGGAGGTGAAAATGACTAAGTTGATGACGACCGTCTTCGACATCGAAACAACATGGTTCGAGACCGATGACGAACTCACTAAGAGTTCGTGAACACTGTCACCTCTGATTGTACGCTCAATTTCGAACTCTTTTGAGAGAACATCTCGGGGTCCATGAGAGAGCAACTTCTCCACCGGACCCATTCTGTATTCCGGCGATGATTTTCACCGTATCACCCTTATGTAGGTCTAATTCATACGTCTGATCTCGTTGTGTCGTGTCATCGACACGGACATCATCAGAGCCTCTTTTCAATGCCGAACAACTCCCCGGGGGCAGATGCTACAGTCACGCTTGTTGCAGACAGATATGCTCTCCCGTCCATGTATGCGGTTTGAACGGGAGAGCATAAAATAGATGTTTAGAAAATACGGATACTTTAGTTACTTACACAGATGCGTTCTGTTTCTGCATCTGTAGTGTATTGGAGTTGTGTTCGAATGGAGAGTTACAGTCCTCTACCTGTCCTGGTTAAGCGGTTCGCGGTGGAGTACCTCGCTCTCATTGAAGACGACAATGGCCATCTCAGGCTCCGAGTCGATCGTAACGCTAGTCTCGTCGCCGGCGGTCACCTCGTCGGCGTCGGAATCCCAAGAGTGCAATCCGTCGGTCGCGGGTTCCACGACCACGTCAACCTGGCCAGCGTCTAGCGCGTCACCGCCGGCGTGCGTGAACGTCACGACGCCCCCGTCGCCATCCTCAGCCGGTTCATACACGACCTCGAACGTCGCCTGCGGGGAGATCACGTGCTCGGTTACGGTTCGGGTCTCCTCGCCAGCAGTCCACTCGACAGTGATCGTTGTGCCGGCGGACAGATCACCAAGCGACAGCGTCTCCCCACCGGTCAGTCGGTCCGTCTCATCGGCGGGCTGGTCTGTTGTGGGCTCACCATCGATCAGAACCTGGAAGACATCGGCGTTGCGACGAACCTCGCCGACGTAGCGGAGCGTCGTCCCCGACGCTTCGTTGTCGCCCCCGTCTCCTTCGTCAACGACGAATCCGCGGCGGGGTGCCGCCGAGAAGTGAGCGACGGAGCTGGTCGCCGACCCGTTCTCAAACTCGGTGTGGACGCTGACGACAACGGTGTCGTCGAGCCCGACGTCGTCGACCGTGATCGTGTCTCCCGTCGTTAGTTTGTCGTGCTCGGACGCAAACGCCGACTCCTGATCGTCTTCTCGTCCCTGGAAGTCACCAGCACTGTTCACCGACACGCGCAGTCGTTCGGGGTCGGCAGGCTGTTCGCCGACGTACTCGATCGTCATCGCCTCGGAGTCAATATCGTAGGTCGCCGCGAGTGCGTCGCGTGCCGTGGTTGTGCCGCCAATATGGTGTTCGCGGTCGCCGCCGGTCCACACGAGTCGGACCCGCAGGAGTGGGGGTACTGGAGCAGTGAATGAGTCATCCGGACCAAACTCGTCGAGTTTGTCCGCGGGCTGGACATCGGCCGGGGTGCGACCGACCTGGAGCGCTAACTCTGACGCTGGAAGCGCCCGACCGCCTCGGTGTTGGACCGTAATCTCGCCGGCGTCCGGGTCGTATTCGATCGATGCGCGCGTGTTCGGAACGACCTCATGTTCGGCAATGACAACCGGTTCGTCTGGCTCCTGCCACTCGACTGCGACTGTACTTCTCAGGGGAAGTTCGCCGAGAACCATCTCCTCGTCGCCCGAGAGTGTATCGTGTTCGTCAGCAAACTGCGTGTCAGCTGTCTCTCCGTCGACCAGCGTCACGAACGCGTCAGCAGGGCGAGACTCCTCTCCGTCGTACCTGACTGTGGTCCCGTCTTCGGCATGTGAGTGGATCCAAACACGCGGGGGGCGGGCACGGTAATGGATGAGCGACCTGCCACCCATCGGTTTCTCAACGTCGAACTCTAGCTGTACACTGTCGCCAATCGACACGTCCGTGACGGTGACTGTATCGCCAGGTTCGAGGGTTCCGTCGGTGAATTCCTCGCCGACTGTTTGGACGCCTCCCTCGCCGCGGTGGACCAGCTGAAGGCTACTTGCGTCGGCGGGGCGCTCGGCCTCGTAGCTGAGTTTCAACGTTTCGGCATTCATCTCGTACTCGACGTCGAACGCCTCGCGGTCGACCTGTTCGCGAGCGTACGTGTCGTAGACATTCGCGTCCGGGTCGAACCACCGCAGCATCACGGTTGCGATCAGTCCAGTCTCGACAGCGATCTCATCGCCGGCCGTGAATTCCTCGCCGTCGAAGACCGTGTCGCTCACCTCATCGCCGTCGTGCCACACTTCCAGCTCGTCGGCCGGCACCGCCTCGCCTTCAACATGCTCGAACGTCACGGTGCCGGCAGCGCGGTCGTATTGCGACCGGATGTGGGCATCCGGTGACGCCTCACGGTCAAATTCCGGCGGGGCCTCGACGACGGTGTCGACGAGTACGAGTCCGTCGGTTCGGGTGATGTCCATCTCGACCGGGACGGCGGGGTCGACGGTACGCACGAGTCGCTCGATGGTCTCGTCGTCGAGCCCGTCGGCGTCATCAGCCGGGCGGATCACATACGCGTTCTCCGCCGTTCCGTCGAGGTCTCTGAGGTCGTCAGGATCGGTCTCGAAGCCGGCGGCGAACGCGTCTACGTCCTCGGGGACCGCGGGCGGAAACGGACCATCGGCAGCGTCCGGAATCAAAAGCACCGTCTCGAATCCACCAAGTCGAGGGAGGGCGGCCGCGCCCAGCGGCGATTCCGCAAGGCGATCGACATCGTCGGCGGCCGCACGGCCGGCGGCGCGAGCGACTTCGATCCGCCGATCGCTCCTGTCGTCTTCCGCCGAGTCCGAACGACTGCGAGGACTTGGCGAATCCCCACTGCCGGTCGCAGTGGCCGCCACGCCGTCACCGGTGAGGAACGCGGTCTCACCGTCATCGGCGAGTCGCCAGTCGGCAGGGAGTTCGTCCGTCGTCTCGGCCTCCGCGGGGACCTCGTCGTCCGACTCACCGCCGGTATCACCGCCTCCCTCGCCGACCGCAATCGTCTCACCGCGGTCGAGTCGGTCGAAGCCGCCAGCTGCCGTCACCAGCTGGAACCCACGTTCGGCCGAAGTGACCGCGACCGTCGCAGACAACTCGTCGGCGTCAATGTCGAGCCGCTCAGTCGCGGAACGGGCGCGGTGGCTCAGTTCCTCTGCCGCGTCGGCGTCGATGCGCTCCGCAATGACTATCGCGTACGTCGTCGACAGCGCGTCGCCCGCCGGAACAGGGAGGAAGGCGTCGGCGAATGGTGCCGAAATATCGATGTCAAGGGCGGTCGGTGTCCCGGCCGGTCGGCCAGAAACGTTCACGTCGGTTTCAGAGGTGAGAACACCTGTCAGCGCTGCGAGCGTCAGGGCGCTTCCTCCGAGGAAGCCCCGACGGGAGGGTCGTACCATACGCAGAGATACCGACACCGCACATAAAAACGGCCGATAATACAAATCGTTATTGTAGTCTTCAAGCATCGGCTGCTCCCGTTATGCCATCGCTGACCGCCAGCTTCGCTATTTGCGTGTGAGACTGATCGCTCAGTACAGATAGTTCAACGAATAGCATTTTTATGCGGCGTTGTATCTGAAGGATAATAGCTCACCAGAGCTGAATAGTTGTAATGAGAGATGTTCGAATGACAGGAGATAGCAGTTCCAACCACGTTGCCAGTCAACCGGTTGTTGTTCAGGAGGTACCCATCAGAACGAGATACCAGACAATATCGACTCAGAGCTGTATTCGGCAGAATGCCACATCAACTCGTTCCACGAATTCAAAATTGTGCCTGGAGGCGAGCTTGTTGAAGCACTCCGCAACAACGGCTACACGGTAGATTTCAGAGACCGATAATGACAATGAGCGTCAACTGAGCGGGCGTTCGGAGTAGTTCTCGCGCAGAGACGTTGGTGTACTCTCGCCGTCCGAGATACCCGATCATGAACTCGGCACCGTGTGCGAACACCAACGCGCCAATTCCGAGTAGAAGGTTGATAGACAGCACTATTGAGCGATCAACTGACAGCCAGTACAACGCGCTTGGTGGGACGACTGAGAGCGCCCATGTGCCAAGCATTGAGAGTCCAAACGGGACGTTTCGCGGATAGATCGGCGGCCATCCGGGTCGAGGACACCACCCGCCTCGTTTCTCGCGGAGTTCGTGTAACGGTTCGATCTGACCGACAACGTCGGGGGAGTCACGCTCATCAAAGAGTATTTTTCTGACTCCCAACAGCACCGTGCTGAACGCTTCAATCCAATATATAATGAGGAGTGCCCAGGGGTCCCATCCCAAAACAATAACCCCGATAAGCGGCACGAGATTTGCACCGATGAGGACGAGGCTTTCGAGCGAGCGGAGTGGCGAGGTGGAGGGCGATGCGTGCATACTTCGGTACGGGTATTGACCGATTGAGTCGACTCTTGAATATATAAGATGGTTCGTACATCACCGATGGCAAAGTTTCTGACGCGACAGCACCGAATTAGAGAAGAGAGTGTGTACACTGCGCTCTTGAGACAGCGAAACAGGGACGATTCCGTACCGATACCCCCTCAGAGTGAGAATATCGCTCTTATTTCGGGCATTTTATTGGAGGGGACTAAGAGATACTACTCGAATGGCCCTCCAACTCAGCCATGCGGTTAGCGACGGTATTCGGCGTACACTCACCCGAACTGGTGGAATCCTCTTCGTTGGGTTCCTCGTGATTCAGTTCGGGATTCAAACAGCTGTCAACAGTACTGTTCTCGGGTATCTCCCGCCCCAAGCCGCGGCGCAGTTTAGCCGCAACGCTGGGCTCGCGCTTCCGATGTCTGGAAATGTCGGACTTGCTCTGTTTGGTGTACTCATCATTCTGAGCTCGGTGTACTTTGTGATTCTCTCTCGAACGTTTGCTCAACCACTGAGCGAGATGTCGACGTTTCCCGCGCCGGCGACGCAGCGACTCGGGCGAGCCACGGCAATCGCGCTGGTCGGTGGACTGATCGTGAGCATCACGGTGATGATTGGCTTCTTCCTCCTGTTCATCCCGGGGCTGTTCTTTGCGGCCTCGTTCCTGTTTTTCATCTTCGCCGTTGCCGTCGAAGATCGCGGCATCATCAGTAGCCTCAAACGGAGTTGGGGGCTGGCTCGCGGTTCCCGGCTTAAACTCGGCGTCCTTGTCGTTGTGTCCGCCCTGTTCGGCGGGGTTATCGGTGGTGTCGCACCGCTGTTGGATCTCGCTGGTGTGCCGGTCGCCGCTGATGTCGTAACGGTCGTTCTCACGACAGTATTTTTCCTGCCGTACTATGCGATCATCGCGTCGGCGTACCTCCAACTGCGTGACGACCGAGACGTTTCCAACCGGTCGACAACAGAGCCCATCGACGCGTCACAGGTACCTGAACTCTAGTCGGTTCGCTCACCCCTGCTGAAACCCTCGGTACGCAATATATTCCTGTGC
>NZ_NHPF01000037.1:0-21795 GCF_002252925.1 Halorubrum sp. Ea8 | reverse complement strand
GCGAGCCGTCGCGGCTGGGGTTTCGGAGGTCTTCAGGGCTGCCTTCCGAGCAGCCATTTATAATCGAGCGGCCGGAGCGTTGGCGGTGACTGAGATCGTCCCTTTCTTTTAAGAACGATCCGCGTCCGAGTCGCGAGCAACACCTGCCGGACCGAAGATGTGTTAGTGCTCGGGGCCCAAATCAGCGTAATGGGAGTTCAGGAGCAGTACCCGTTCAACGTGGAAGCGCTCCGGGCAGACTTCCCCGTCCTCGACCGGAAGGTCGGCGGGGATCCGGAGTCGCCGGGACAGGGACCGGGCGACGACACGCCGCTCGTCTACCTCGACAACGCGGCGACCTCGCACACCCCCGACCCGGTCGTGGACGAGATCTCGGACTACTACCGGAGCTACAACGCCAACGTTCACCGCGGCATCCACCAGCTGAGCCAGGAGGCCTCCGTCGCCTACGAGGAGGCCCACGACGCGGTCGCCGACTTCGTCGGCGCCGCGGGCCGCGAGGAGATCGTCTTCACGAAGAACACGACCGAGGCGATGAACCTCGTCGCCTACGCGTGGGGCCTCGAGGAGCTCGGTCCCGGTGACAACGTCGTCCTCACCGAGATGGAGCACCACGCCTCGCTCGTCACCTGGCAACAGATCGGCAAGCGGACCGGCGCCGACGTGCGCTTTATCGACGTGACCGACGAGGGGCGGCTCGACATGGACGACGCGGCGGACCTCATCGACGACAACACGCAGATGGTGTCGGTCGTCCACATCTCGAACACGCTCGGCACGATCAACCCGATCGCCGAGCTGGCCGACCTCGCGCACGACCACGGCGCGTACATCTTCGCCGACGGCGCGCAGTCGGTGCCGAACCGCGCGGTCGACGTCGATGAGCTCGGGGTCGACTTCTTCGCGTTCTCCGCGCACAAGATGTGCGGCCCGACCGGGATCGGCGCGCTGTACGGCCGCGAGGAGCTGTTGGAGTCGATGCAGCCGTACCTCTACGGCGGCGACATGATCCGGCGGGTCTCCTTCGAGGACTCCACGTGGGAGGACCTCCCGTGGAAGTTCGAGGCCGGGACGCCCTCGATCGCGCAGGGGATCGGCTTCGCTGCGGCGATCGAGTACTTAGAGGAGATCGGGATGGACCGCGTCGAGGCCCACGAGGACCTCCTCGCCGAGTACGCCTACGACGAGCTGTCGGCGCTCGGCGGCGTGGAGATCTACGGGCCGCCCGGCGACGACCGCGGCGGCCTCGTCGCGTTCAACGTCGAGGGCGTCCACGCGCACGACCTCTCCAGCATCCTCAACGACTACGGGATCGCGATCCGCGCGGGCGACCACTGCACCCAACCCCTCCACGACGAGATGGGCGTCTCCGCCTCCGCGCGCGCCTCCTTCTACCTCTACAACACCGTCGAGGAGGTCGACGCTCTCGTCGAGGTCGTCGGCGAGGCGCGCGACCTGTTCGCCTGAGGCCCCCGCGCGTCGACGCGGGCGGCCGTTCGCTCGGATCCGCCGCGATACGCGAGGCCTGAGTGTGCCGAAACCGCCGGACCGGAGCGGCAAGTCGAAGACCACTAAGTAATCGCTTCTCCGGCCGCCCCCGAACCGTCGTTCGGTTCCGCTGTTCGACGCTCCCGGCTCGCATCGTTTCCACCGTCTGCCCGTCGATCGTCATCACAAGCGATCGGGCCGCTGGCAACCCGAGAGGCGTGACAACGGTGGTCGCACAATTATTATTACTATCCGAGTAAAAAATAGTAAAACGAGGGCGACGTCCGTTGCAATCGGCCGTAGCGGCGTTGCGAAGATATCACCCGTTCATGACCGACACTTCACCGTCCGCCGCCGCGCCCGATGCCCAGACAGAGATGCACGCCGCCGACCGCGACTCGACGCCGGAACCCGACTCCGTCGCGGTGCTTCACGTCGAACCCGACTCGCGCGCGGCGGAGCTGTTCGCGGCGTTCACGGACCGGTCGGTCGACGGGGTCACGGTCCGGTCGGTCGACGGGGTCGCCGCGGCGTTCGACGCGGCCGACGCGGTCGACTGTGTCGTGACCGAACAGCGGCTGCCGGAGGGCTCCGGCGTCGAGTTGGTCCGTCGACTCCGCCGCGACGGGAGCGACGTGCCGGTGCTGTTCCACACCACCTGTCGCGAGGGAGAGACCGAGGCGTTGGCGCTCGAAGCCGGCGCTGACGGGTACTTCACGAAGCGCTCGGAACGCGGGCAGTACGAGCGCCTCCTCGAACGGCTCCGCGAGCTCGTCGCCGGCAACGGCCCCCGAACCGCCGAGACGGCGGCGCCTCCGTCCGGGCCGAGGCCGGGCGCAGAGACCGCCGGATCCGAGGAGTAGTCGGTGTCCGACGCTCGTCGGCTCGCGGTCCCCGCGCCCGGTCGTCACAATCGACGGAACCCTTTTGACCCGCACTGGCCTATTTGAACCCGATATGGGACTGGGCTCGGACATGTACCGGCAGCAGATCCTCGACCACTACAAGAACCCGCGCAACTACGGTGAGCTCGAGGAGCCGGACTTCACGCACGTCGGCGAAAACCCCTCCTGCGGCGACACGATCCGGATGGACGTCGACCTCGACGAGGCGGGCGAGACGATCGAAGCGGTCCGGTTTACGGGCGACGGCTGCGCCATCTCGATGGCCTCCGCGAGCATGCTCTCGGAGCGGCTCCACGGGATGGCGGTCGAGGAGCTCCACGGGATGGACACCGACGACGTCACGGAGATGCTCGGCGTCGACATCTCACCGATGCGGGTGAAGTGCGCGGTCCTCGGCCGGCAGGTCGCGCAGGACGGCTCGAAGATCCACCGCGGCGAGCTCGACCCGGACGACCGCACGATCACCGAGGAGTAGCCGACGGCGGAGCGGCGGTCGCCGCCGCGCCCCGGTCGTCCCGAGCCCACCGGACTTTTGCTCGTCAACCACGTTCGTCCGCCCATGAGCGACGGGTTCGACAAGGAGGCCGAGCGCGAGAAGCTCCGCGAGAAGCTCGCGGACGACGAGGAGAAGCGCGAGCACACGCAGCGGATGTCGGAGCTCCTCTTGCAGGGGGCGACGATGACGAACCGCCACTGCGACGACTGCGGCGACCCCATCTTCCGGAAGGACGGGCAGGAGTTCTGCCCGACCTGCCACACGGTCGACGCCGCGGACGAGGGGAGCGCCGACCCGACCGCGGGCACCTCGACTTCGGCCGCGTCCGGAGACGTCGGCGCGGACGCGGTCGACCGCTCGCCGACGCCCCCGACTGACGGAGCGCCGTCCCCGGCGACCGGCGCGAACGGTTCGGCCGAGCCGCGGCGCCCCGACCGGGAGTCAACTGGGACGCCCTCGGAGCCGTCGACTGGGACGCCCTCGGAGCCGTCGACTGGGACGACCCCGGAGCCGTCGACCGGGGTCCCCGACCCGACCGCGGGCGCGTTCGAGAGCCCCCCGACGACGACTGCCGGCTCCGAGAGCGTCGCCGACGCCCGGGCGTCGCTGACGCGGACGCTCCATCGGTTCGCCGTCGCGGCCGAGGAGACGGACGACCCGCGGCGGGCGCGCGACCACCTACGGGCGGCCCGCGAGGCGGCCGAGGCGCTCTCGGCGCTCGACCGGTAGGGAGCGACGCGAGCGGACGCGGCGCCTCAGAACAGAGAGAGAACGCGAACGAGCGGTCCGAAGCCGCGGATACCCGATCCTTTCGAACGCGCGCCGTCAGGCGCCCGTCGCCCGCCCGGCCGGCTCCATCTCCTCCCAGCTGGGACGGCGGTCGCTCAACAGCGACCGGACGATCCGGACGACGGCGTCGGTCCCGTCGCAGCAGTCCACCTCGCCGCGCTCGACGCGCCGGACGAAGCGGTCCAGCTCCTCCAGCGTTACCGCTCCCGACGCGACGGCGCCGGTGATCGTCTCCGTTTTGCTCTCCATCGTCCGCACCAGATCGATCGGTGCGGTCGAACCGTCTCGGTCGATGCGCGATGCGACGCCGGGCTTCTTCGCGGCCATGTCTATTCTTACTACAACATGAGTTAATATATTACTACCGGTAACTGACGGGGTTCTGTCACGTGTCGTCGACGCGGTCTCGCCCCCCGCGTTCGACCGACGACGCGGCGCGTCCGCACGGAGCTCGCGGGCCGGCGAACGGCGCCGCCTCGAGCGAGACGCGTCGCTCCCGGCGTCTCCGTCTCAAGCTTCGGTCGCCGACTACCGCCCGCTCTCGACGGCCACCAGCATGTCCGTCGCGAGCTGCTCGGCGCGGTCCGGGTCGGCGGACTCGGCGTAGATCCGGACCTTCGGCTCCGTGCCGGAGGGACGCACGAGCACCCACGCGTCGCCGTAGTCGAGGCGGTAGCCGTCGGTGGTGTTCGGCTTCGCGTCGGCGGTCTCGACGTACGCCCGCGCCGCGGAGAGCATCTCGTCGCGCTCGGCGGCGTCGGCGTACTCCACGTTCCGGCGCACGAAGTGGTAGTCGGCGTAGGGCGCGACCACGTCGCTGACCGGCTCGCCGGCGTCCGCGAGCAGTTCGAGGAAGCGAGCGCCGATGTACGCGCCGTCCCGCGAGAGCCGGTACGGCGGGAAGAACAGCCCGCCGTTCCCCTCGCCGGCGACGGGTACGTTGACTCCCGCCTCGTGGAGCTCGCGCGTCCGGGTGATGATGTTCGTCGCGCCGATGGGGGTCAGCTCAAGGTCGGCGTCGTTCGCGTCGCAGACGTCGACGAGCCGCTGGGAGACGTTGACGGCGCTGACGACGCTGTCGCCGGGCTCCACGCAGGCGTCGGCCATCGCCGCGAACGAGGTGTCGCCGTCGACGAATCCGCCGTCCTCGTCGACGAAGACGGCGCGGTCCGCGTCGCCGTCGTGGGCGATCCCCACGTCGGCCTCGGAGGTCGCGACGAGCCGGGAGAGCGCTTCGAGGTTCTCCGCGATCGGCTCGGAGTCGCGACCGGGGAAGTGGCCGTCCGGCGTCGCGTTCACCGTCAGCACGTCACAGCCGAGCTCGCGGTAGATCCGCGGCGACGCCACCGACGCCGCGCCGTGACCGGGGTCGACCGCGACCGTTAGCCCGGCGTCGGCGATCGCCTCGCGGTCGACCGCGTCGAGCAGCTGGTCGACGTAGTCGTCGACGGCGCCGTCGACGGCCGTCGTCGCGCCGGCGGTCCGCCAGTCGGCGAGGTCGTACTCGTCGTCGAGGACGCGGCGCTCGACGCGTTCGAGCACGTCGACCGAGAGCTCGACGCCGTCGTCGCCGACGAGCTTGATCCCGTTGAACTCCGGCGGGTTGTGCGAGGCGGTGACGAGCACGGCCGGGACCCCCGTCGACTCGCAGTAGTTCCCGACTGCGGGCGTCGGCACGACGCCGAGTCGGTCGACGTCGCAACCCACGGCGGCGAGCCCGCTCGCGGCGGCGTTGACGAACAGCTCGCCGGTGGTGCGGGTGTCGCGGGCGACGGCGACCCGGTCGGCGTCCCACACCGATCCGGCCGCCTTCGCGATGTCGAGGACGAGCTCCGGCGTGAGGTACCGTAGCGCGACCCCGCGAATGCCGCTGGATCCGAACAGCTCCATGGCCGGTCATGGGCCGGCCGACGGGAAAGCGGTTCCGAACCCCGAGCGCGCCGAGGCGGTGCGGCCCGTCCGAGGGGGCGTCGGTCGCCCGAACGCGTGCCCTTGAAACCGGTCCCGCCCCTACGGTTCGCATGGAGCGCACGCGACGCGACCTGTTGGCGCGGACCGGGGCGACGCTGGCCGCGACGGGAGCGGTCGGCGCCGCCGGCTGCCTCGACTTCGCCGCCGGCGACGGTCCGCAGGGGCCCGAGGGGACCCCGGAGACGCTGTCCTGCGGGGACGACGAGTTCGTCCGGCTCTCGCAGCCGTTCGAGAAGGAGGTTGCGGGGACGCTCGTCGAGACGGCCGAGACGACCGTCGAACTGTCCGCCGAGGGCAACTCGGAGACGTACGGCCAGTCGCTCCGGTTGGTGTTGCGGAACACCGGCGACGAGCCCGCGACCGCCCTCGGGCGACACGCCTACTCGGTCCAGCGGGAGACCGCGGCGGGCTGGCTCGACGTCCGCGGCTCGACGACCGGAGAGGCCGTCGAGCTCCCCCGTACCGAGGAGGCGTTCGGCCCGACCGGGGCGTACAGCTGGTCGATCGACCTCGACGAGGAGGCGATCGCCTCGGCCGTCCCCGACCTCGACCTGACCGTCTGTCCGCCGCTCGGTCCCGGGACGTACCGGTTCGTCTACTGGGGTATCGTCGACGCGCCGCCGCTGGGGGCGCAGTTCGAGCTGATCGGGTGAGCGTCGCGGCCGCCGGATCCGGTTCCGGTTCCGGTTCGACCGGCGCGGTCGCCGCTTCCGATCAGAACTGCGTCCAGTCGGAGGGGCCGCCCACCCGCCCGCGGACGCGGAACTCGCGGTCGTCGCCCTCCACGCGCGTCTCGACCACGACCTCGAACGGCTCGTGAAGGGTGTGGACCACCTGCTCGTCGTGCGCCGTCGACCCGACGACGCCGACGAAGGGCCACCCCTCCCCCGACGTCTGCGAGGTCATGACGCGGGTGAATCGGTAGATGCGCTCGGGGTCCCAGTACATCAACAGCTGGGAGAGCGAGTAGAGGCCGACCGCGCGGTCGCGGCCGGTCGAGGACTCGACGACGTCGGTGAACTTGATCCCGATGTCGGTGAGGTTCCCGGCGCTGCCGACGTACTTGGTCGTCGGCGTGTCGTCGCGCTTGTCGCCCTGCTCGTGGGTGACGCAGTCGATGACGGTCACGTCGTCGCCGTCCAGTCCCGTGATCGACTCGTAGTCGCCGCGGACCTTCTCCGCGGTGCGGCCGGTCGAGATGACGACCGGTTCGTCCGTCCACTCGGCGAGCATCCGGTTGAACAGGTCGTACTTCCCGCTCATCGGGGGGCCGCTGACGAGCACGCTGTCGGCGTCGCGGACAGCGTCGGGAAGCACGGTCATGTGTCTGGGTTGAGGGGGTATCGCGTAAAACCCTTCCGAGGGATCACTTCCGCAGCATCGACGGGAGGTCGAGTGACGACGGGGGACCCTCTCGTGGCGGTCGCGTTAGTGTCAGACCCGTTATCGCTCCGGGCAGCGCGGCTCCGACGGGCGACTCGCGGGGCGTCCCCGCGGCGTCGACGAGCGTCTCCCAGACCTCCTCCGGGTCGTCCGCGTCGTCGGCGGCGTCGAGCGCCTTGGTCCGCCCCTCGTCGTACGCCAGTTCGACGAGGCTCCGGTCGTACGCGCTCGGGAACGCCTCCATCACGCGGTCGAGCTCGGCCGAGCGCCCGTTCCCGACGCCCGCCGCGACGCCGAGGGCGAACGCCCGTCGAACCGCCTCTTCGCGAGTGAGCTCGTTCCACTCCGTGCCGAAGGTCCGGTCGTACATCAGTGGGTCACCGTCGTGGCGGCGCCGACGCGGAGCCCGCCGTCCGTGAACTGAACGTCCTGTATGTCGGTGTCAACGTCGGTCCCGCGCATCTTCAGCACCTGGACCCCGCGCTGCATTCCGTCGTCCTCGAGGTAGTTGTGCATGAAGACGACGCCGTGCGCGAGGTAGTGCTCCTCCGAGTACGCGCTCGGGTCGGTCATCTCGGAGATGAGGAGCGTCGTCGCGTCGGTCCGCTTCAGCGAGGAGAGCAGCTGGATCGTCGTGTCCTCGTCGTCGTCGAGGAGGAACCGCAACAGCATGGTGGAGTCGAAGACGACGCGGTCGATGTCGCGGGAGTTGATGAAGCCGGTGAGCCGGTTCGTCACCCCGGAATGGTCCCGACGCTCGCCCGGGAGGCCGAAGAACCGGCGGCCGTCGGAGGAGAAGGAGTCGAGGAACGTGACTCGGTCCGTGTCGAGCGCGCGGTCGAACCCGAAGTCGTACCCGCTCATGTCGCGCCGGATCCCCTCCTTGGTCTCGTGCATGCTGATATACAGGACGTCCTCGCCGTTACGGGCGCCCTGCGCGGCGAACTGCGAGCAGAACGTCGTTTTCCCGCTGCCGGGAGGGCCGCTTACAACGTATAAACGACTCTCCGGGAAGCCGCCGTCCACGAGACCGTCGAACCCGGGAACGCCGCTTGTGACGCGCATACGAAGCCACTCGCCGGTCGGCGCATAAGGGTTGGCTCGCGTTTCTCACTGGTGAGAACTGTCGCGCCGCCGCCGTCGTCGCGACGCTCGTCCCGGCCCCGCGAGCTACGCCTCGGCGTCTTCGGGGACCACGTCGGCGGCGTCGATGTCGCCGACGTCCTCGACGTCGGGGGAGACCCAGACGACGAAGCGGTCGTCGGACTTGACGATCCCGCGGATCCCCTCGTCGTCGACGGTCGTGCCCCGATCGACGTCCTCGGGGGCGACGTCGCGGACCTGGAACACCTCGTCGACCATCCAGCCGACGGTACCGCCCTCGTCGATCTCGGCGTCGTCGAACACGACGATGCGCTCGCGCGGGCCCTCCGCCGCGATGTCGAACAGCGTCTTCGGGTCGACGATCGTCGTCGTCCGCCCGCGCAGGTCCATCACGCCCTCGACGTGGTCCGGCGAGTTGGGGATGCGCGTCAGCTCGCCGGCGTCGACGATCTCGTCGATGACGCCGATGTCCAGACAGTACGTCCCGTCGCCTAGTCCGAACTCCAACACCTTCGTGGGCTCGGCCTCCGTCTCGGTGGCTGCCATGGCCTGACCTGCGGCGAAGGGGCCAATAACCGTGTCCCCTGAATTATCAGGGGTGATTACTGGGTCCGTGGATTTATGCTGATTCTGGGCCCGCTATCGCACATGAGTAGGACGACGGATCGGCGGGGCGGTCGCGACGACTCCTTACGAGTGGTTGTCGTCGACGACTCGCCGTTCATGCGGGGCCTGATCGCCGATCTCCTGACGGATGCCGGAGTGGCGGTGGTCGGCGAGGCCGGCGACGGCGCGGAGGCGCTGTCGGTGGTCGCCGAGACGCGTCCCGACGTGGTGACGATGGACGTCGAAATGCCGGGTATGGGGGGGCTGGAGGCGGTCGAGCGCCTGATGGACGAGACGCCGACGCCCGTCCTGATGCTGTCAGCGCACACGGCCGAGGGCGCGGAAGTGACGTTCGAGGCGCTCGAACGCGGCGCGGTGGACTTCTTCTCGAAGCCGGGCGGCGAGGTATCCACCGGCGTCTCGCGCGAGTCCGACCGGCTGGTCGAGGCGGTCAAGTCGGTCGCCGACGCCGACCTCGACGCGGCGACCCGGGACCGACGAGAGAGCGACGCCGACGGCGCCGCGAGCGATCCGTCGCCGGGCGCGACCGCCTCGGCCGGCGCGAGCGGTTCGCCCGGGACCGCGGCCGTGGACGTCGACGGCCCGCTGACGGTCGTGATCGGTTCGTCGACGGGCGGGCCGAACGCGGTCGAGCGCGTGATGTCGGCGCTGCCGAAGGCGGACTGTCGGATCGTCATCGTCCAGCACATGCCGGAGGCGTTCACCGCTCGGTTCGCCGACCGGCTCGACGCCGCCTCGGCGTACGACGTGCGCGAGGCGAGCGACGGGGCGCGGATCGGCCCCGGCGAGGCCGTCGTCGCCCGCGGCGGGAGCCACACGCGAATCGACAGCTACCGCGCCGGGCGGCTCCGCGTGAAGCTCGACGAGGACGACTCGCAGTCGGTGACGCCGGCCGCCGACGTGACGATGCGCTCGGCCGCCGAGGTCGTCGACGACCCGCTGGTCGGCGTCGTGCTGACGGGGATGGGCTCGGACGCCGCCGAGGGGATCCGGGCGATGGCCGACGCCGGCGCCCGGACGATAGCACAGAGCGAGGACACCTGCGTCATCTACGGCATGCCGAAGCGCGCGGTCGAGACGGGCGGCGTCGACGAGGTGCGCGACCTCGACGACGTCGCCGGCGCGATCGTGCGGGGTGGGGCCTGATGGACTCCCACCGCGCCGCGTTCGTCGCCGAGGCGGAGGACGGCATCACGGACCTCAACAACGCCCTGCTCGCGCTGGAGGCCGACCCCGAGGACGCCGAGGCGATGGACGACGTGTTCCGCGTCGCCCACACGCTGAAGGGGAACGCCGCGGCGATGGGGTACGACGACGTCTCCGACTTCGGGCACGCCCTCGAGGACCTGCTCGACGCGGTCCGACAGGGCGACCGCGAGGTGACGCCCGAGCTGATGGACCTCCTGTTCGAGGGGGTCGACACCGTCGAGGCGATGGTCGCGGAAATCGCCGACGCCGGCGAGGTCGCGACCGACCCCTCGGATCTGGAGGGCCGCCTCCGGGAGATGGAGGAACACGGGACCGTCGGCGGCGACTCGGCGGCCGACGGCGACGACGCGACCGACGGCGACGACACGGTTGCCGAAAATGGCGACGACGACGCGGCCGACGGCGACGACGTCTCCGTCCCCGATCTCCCGGCGGCCGCCGCGGGGCTCGACGCCCCCGTGGTGTACGCCGACGTGACGATCGGCGAGACGTCGATGGCCGGCGTCGACGCCGCGCTCGTCCTGCAGGCGCTCGACGGCCAGTTCGACGGCCACGTCACGGATCCGGACCCGGACGCGCTGGAGGAGGGCGAGTACGACGAGGGGTTCGACGCGTTCGTCGCCGGCGCCGACCCCGACGTGGTCGCGGAGGGGCTCGGCGCGCTCACGCAGGTCGAGTCGGTCGCGACCGCGCTCGCCGCCGCGGAGACCGGTGACGCCGCCGACGCGGAGACCGGTGACGCCGCCGCCGCGGAGACCGGCGACGCCGTCGCCGACGGCGACGAGTCGAGCGCGCAGGCCGAAAAGGCGGCGCCGGCGCCGACCGAAGAGACCGGCCCCGGCGAGGGAGAGACGGCCGAGGGTGCGCCCGACGGCGAGCCGGCGGAGTCCGATACGACGCCCGCTCCGGACGGCGACGCCGATTCGGCCGGCCAGCCGGACTCGCAGTCCGAGACGACCGACCGCGACGAGATCAAGTCGATCCGAGTCGACGTCGACCAGGTCGACGAGCTGTACGGGCTCGTCGAGCAGCTGGTGACGAGCCGGATCAAGCTCCGGCGCGAGCTGGAGGCGGCGGACGCCGAGTCGGACACGCTGGACGAGCTCGACAAACTCGCGTCCAGCCTCCAGGACACGGCGATGGACATGCGGCTCATCCCGTTCTCGCAGGTGTCGGACTCGTTCCCGCGGCTCGTCCGCGACATCTCGCGGGACCTCGACAAGCGGATCGACTTCGAGATCGAGGGCGACGACGTGGAGCTCGACCGGACGATCCTCACGGAGATGCGCGACCCGCTCGTGCACGTCCTGCGGAACGCGGTGGACCACGGGATCGAGTCCGCCGAGGAGCGCGAGGCCGCCGGCAAGGATCCGACCGGACACGTCAGGCTCACGGCCGAGCGCGAGCGCGACCACGTGATAATCGAGGTCGCCGACGACGGCGGCGGACTCGACCCGGACCATCTCCGCGAGAAGGCGGTCGAGGAGGACGTCAAGAGCCGCGAGGCGGTCGAGGCGATGGAGGACGACGAGGTGTACGACCTCGTCTTCCACCCCGGCTTCTCCACCGCGGAGGAGGTCACCGACGTCTCCGGGCGCGGGGTCGGGATGGACGTCGTCCGGACGACCGCCCGGGACCTCGACGGCTCCGTCGCGGTCGAGAGCGAGCCCGGCGAGGGAACGACGGTCCGGTTCCGCCTCCCGGTCACCGTCGCCATCGTGAAGGTGATGTTCGTCGACGTCGGCGGCACGGAGTACGGCATCCCGATCAAGTCGATCGCCGAGGTCGCCCGCGCCGACGACGTGGAGGAGGTCCACGGCGACGAGATCGTCCGCCACGAGGACGACCTCTACCCCGTGATCCGACTGAACGAGCGCCTCGCGGAGAGCGGCGCCGCGGCGGTCGGCTCGGGAATCGGCGACGGATCCGGAGAGAGCGACGCCGGAGCGGAGGACGGACCGCCGGCGAACGCCGAGGCCGCGGTGAGCGACGCCGAGGCCGCATCGACCGACGGCGGCGTCACCGACGAGGGGATGCTGGTGCGGATCCGCGAGGAGACCCGGCAGGTCGCGCTCCACTGCGACGCGGTGCTCGACCAGGAAGAAGTGGTGGTGAAACCCCTCGACGGGCCGTTGTCCGGGACGCCGGGACTGAGCGGCACGGCGGTCCTCGGCGACGGCGACGTCGTGGCCGTTCTCGACGTGGTGAGCCTATGAGCAGCGAGACCGCCTTCGAGGGCGTCCTCCGTCAGATCGACGACACCGTTCCGTTCGAGCCCGGCTACTACAACGAGTCGTACCTCGACCGCCGGATCACGGCGCGGATGCGCCGCCGCGACACTGAGTCGCACGCGGAGTACGAGCGCCTGCTTCGGGAGGACGACGAGGAGCGGCGTGCGCTGATGGACGCGCTCACGATCAACGTGACGGAGTTCTTCCGCAACGCCGAGATGTGGGACGTCCTCCGCGACGTGCTCCGCGAGCGGACGAGCGAGCAGCGGCGGGTCCGCGTCTGGTCGGCTCCCTCGGCGGACGGTCGAGAGCCGTACTCGGTCGCGATGCTCGCCTGCGACGACCCCGAGATCGACGAGTCGCGGATCGAGGTGCTCGGCTCCGACATCAGCGAAGAGGCGCTCGACAACGCCCGCGACGGCGTCTATCACACGACTCGGACGACGGACATCGCGGAGGAGCTGGAGCCGCTCTCGGACCCCGACCGCTACGTCGAGCGCGACGGCGACACGTTTCGGGTTCGGCGGGCGGTCCAGCGGCTCGTCGACTTCGAGACGCACGACCTGATCCGCGACGGCGCGCGCGACCCGTTCGACGTCGTGCTGTGTCGCAACCTCCTGATCTACATCGACGTCGACCACAAGGGCGCGCTGTTCGACACGCTCGAGGCGTCGATCGCCGACGACGGCGTGCTCGTGCTCGGGATGACGGAGAGCGTCCCGCCGGGGCGGTCCGACAGGTACGAGCCGATCGACAAGCGCCGACGGGTGTTCGGGAGGGTCTGATGTCCCTGTACCAGTACGCCCGGGACGGGAACGCGGAACGGCTCAGGGACGCGCTGAGCAGCGACAGCGCCGCGGTCCGGCGCCGAGCGGCCGAGTTTCTGGGGGAGGTCGGCGACGTCGACGACCAGGCGACGGTCGAGGGACTCCTCCGGGCGGCGACGAGAGACGACGACGCGGAGGTCCGCGGCGCCGCGGTCGACGCGCTCGACGAACTCGGACAGGCGGCGCTCGAACAACTGCTCGAGGAGCTCACCGGCACCAGCGGCTCCGAGGCGGAGTGGGTCACCGCCCGCAAGTTCGCCCGCGCGCTCAAGGCCGACCGCCCGGAGCTCCGGATGGCCGCCGCGAACGCGCTCGGCGGGCTCGACGACGCCAGCGGGCTCCAGCACCTCGTCGAGGCGCTCGACGACGAGGACCCCCGGGTCAGGCTGCGAGCCTGTCAGGCCTGCGGGACGTTCGCGGACCCGCGGTCGGTGCCGGCGCTGACGGAGCGGCTCGACGACGGCGATCCGCGGGTCAAGCGCGCCGCGGCGAACGCCCTCGGGAACGTGGGGACGGACCAGGCGCTGTCGCCGCTGCTCGACCTCCTCGACGACGGCGACGAGTCGCTCCGGCGGATCGCCGCCGGCGCGCTCGGGAAGGCGAACAACCCCGAGCCGGTTGAGCCGCTGGCGCGCGCGCTCGGCGACGAGAGCGCGGTCGTCCGGAACGCCGCGGTGTACTCGGTGATCGAGCTGCTGTCGAACGTGCCGACCGAGCAGAGCCACGCGGTCCGCGACCGCGTCGTCTCCGAGCTGAAGTCGGCGGACGACGCCACGGTCGTCGAGCCGCTCGTCGAGATCCTCACGGACGGCCAGCAGAGCCGCCAGCGGCGGAACGCGGCGTGGATCCTCGGTCGCGTCGCGGAGCCGGAGTCGGCGCTCGCGGTCGAGGCGCTCGCGGACGCGCTCGCCGACGAGGACGCGCAGACAGCTCAGTTCGCGGCCACGAGCCTCAAGAGCCTCGGAGGCCCGATCGTCGAGGACCGGCTGCTCGACCGGCTCGGCACCGAACACCCGGAGGACGCGCGGGCGAAGGCGGTGTTCGTCCTCGGGCAGATCGGCGGGCAGGAGACGCTGAACCGGCTCGAAGACCTCACCGACGACGAGAGCTCCGCGGTCCGGCAACGGGTGTTCTCCGCGGTGTCCAAGCTCCGGGCGGGGGGACCGTAGATGTCCGACGGCGGCGGCGAGTACAAGGTGACGGACACGCAGGGTCGCTTCGCGGTCGCCGTCCGAGAGGGTCGGAAGGTGAGCGACGTCTCGTGGACGCCGGGGCGGGTGCTCCTCTCGAACCGGCGGCTCATCCTCGCCGGCAACGACGGGAAGCGAACGATCCCACTCTCGGAGCTCCGGGGGCTGGGCGGGCGCCACGACGCCAACCAGTCGGTCGCGCGCGTCTCGAACTACGTGAGCTTCGACCTCGGAAACCAGGTGCTGTTGGTCGCGGCGTCGGACCACGAGGCGTTCGAGCGCGACGTCTACCGGGCGCTGCTCGACCAGCGGACGGTGACCGCCAAACACCCCGCGATCGAGGGCGGCGTCGTCCAGGAGACCGAGTGGGAGCAGGCCCGCGTGAAGATCGACGAGAACGGGCTCAACGCCGCCTTGGAGAGCGGCGCGTTCGTGAAGTTCGACCTCGACGATATCAGCGGCCTCGACGCGGCCAAACGCACCGTCAACGGCGAGAAGAAGCCCGTCATCGAGGTGTCTCACACCGACGACGAGGGCACCAGCATCGAGACGCACGTCGCCGGCGATCCCAACCGGATGCGGTTCGTCGAGGCGTGGCTCCGGAAGGGCGAGGAGCGCAGTTCGACGAACGTCGACCTCTCCAGCCGCGACCGGGAGGTGTTGATGGCGCTGTACTCCGGCGTCTCGCCGTTCGAGATCCCGTCGTTCCTCGGGATGGACGTCGACGCGGTCGAGGAGACGTTCGAGCGGCTCGTCGAGCTTGACGTGGTCGAGGAGGTGCGGGTGCGCCGCGAGGTGGCGCTCAACTCCCGCGGTCGGAACATCGCCAGCGAGGCGATGAACGAGCAGTGAGCGGTCGGACCGATCGCTGACGGACCCGAGCGAACAGCCGGCGCGGTCCCTCTCGCGGCGGTGCGCCGGGCTCCCGCCTCGGCCGCCGCGGACGACGGCTCAGCTCACGGGCGCGCTGGCCGCGGTATCGCTTATAAATCGACGGAGCGACCGCGTCGAACCACGCTTAAGTCGCCGCCCGGCCGAGTGGGGACATGAGCTACGAGGCCGTCTGTTTCGACCTCGACAACACCCTGTACCCGTATCCGCCCTGCAACGAGGCCGGCAAGCGGGCGGCGCTCGCGGCGTTCCGCGAGCGCGGGTACGAGATGGACCGCGAGGCGTTCGACGAGCTGTACGCGACCGCGCGACTGGAGGCGAAGCGCGAGACGGCCGGCACCGCAGCCTCTCACGACCGGCACATCTACTTCAAGCGCGCGCTCCGGCGCCACGCGGGCGAGCGGGACGCCGCGACCGCGCTCGCGCTCGGCGACGCCTACTGGGAGGGGTACGCGTCCGAGATGCGGCTCTGTGACGGCGTGGAGTCGGTCTTCGACGCGCTCGCGGCGGCGGGGGTCGATGTCGCGGTCGTGACCAACCTCACGACCCGAGTCCAGCTGCAGAAGCTCGCTCGACTGGAGATCGACGACCGGATCGACCGGCTCGTCACCTCCGAGGAGGTGGGCCGCGAGAAGCCGAGCGCGCTGCCATTCACGACCGCCCTCGCGGCGTTCGACTGCCGGCCGAGCGAGGCGCTGATGGTCGGCGACAACGTCGACGCCGACGTCGCGGGCGCGAACGCGGTCGGGATGGACACCGCCCTGTTCGACGCCGGCGGCGACGTGCCGGCCGACGACGAGCTCCCGGAGCGGCGGCGACCGGACTACCGCCCGGACGCCTTCGCCGACCTGACGGAGGTGGCGCCGTGAGCTGGGACCCGATGGATCCCGACCCCGACCTGCTCCGCGACGCTCGCGAGTCCGTCGTCGAGTACGCGCCGGCGCTCGCCGGCCTGACGCCCGGCCGGACCGGGAACCTCAGCGTCCGCGACGGCGACGCGGTCGCGGTGACGCCGACGGGCGTGCCGTACGACTCCTTCGACGCCGACGACGTGCCGGTCGTCGGCCTCGACGGCGAGCGCCTGGCGGGCCGGATGGCACCGTCAAGCGAGGTGCCGATGCACACGGGGATTTACAAGCACGACCGGCCGGGCGCGATCGTCCACACCCACTCCCCGTGGGCGACGACGATGGCGACGCTCGGCCGGCGGCTCCCGCCGGTCCACTACATGATCGTCTCGGTGGGCCGGGAGGTGCCGCTCGCGGATTACGCGCCGTACGGGACCGAGGAACTGGCCGCGAACGTCGTCGCCGCGATGGCCGAGGCCGACTCCGACGCGGCGATCCTCGCGAATCACGGGCTGGTGGTGACCGGGCCGGACCTGGAGACCGCGGTCGAGAACACGCGCCACGTCGAGGACCTCTGCCGACTCTACCTCCGGGCGTCGGCGGTCGGCGAGCCCACCGTCCTCACCGACGACCAGCTGGCGACCGTCGAGGAGCGGTTCGAGAGCTACGGCCAGCAGCCGGACTCGGAGTAGGGCGGGACGCGGAGTGAGGCCGGACTCTCGGCCAGTCGCCCGGTTATATAAATACCCGGCCGGTTACCGGATCGATATGACCGAGCACGAGCCGGCGGCCGCGGTGCGCGAGACCGCCGAGGAGATCGCGACGATGGAGATCCGCGGGGCGGCGACCATCGCCTCCGCCGCCGCCGAGGCGCTCGCCGAGCAGGCGCGCGCGGCCGCGAAGAGCGGGCGGACCGCGAGCGACCCGACGGCGTTCCGCGCGTCGATGCGCTCCGCGGCCCGCGACCTCCGCGAGACCCGCCCCACGGCCGTCTCGCTGCCGAACGCCCTCCGGTACGTCCTCCAGCGGATGGAGGGCGACGACGTCGATCGGCTCCGCCGGAGCGTGGTCGACGCGAGCGAGGCGTTCGTCCGCCAGCTCGACCGCGCGCAGGAGGACCTCGGGCGGGTGGGCGCCAACCGCCTCGCCGACGGCGACACGGTGATGACGCACTGTCACTCGACCGACGCGCTCGCGTGCATCGAGGCGGCCGTCGAGCAGGGGAAGTCGATCTCGGCGGTCGTCAAGGAGACGCGTCCGCGACAGCAGGGCCACATCACCGCGGAACAGCTCCGCGACGCCGGGGTCCCGGTCACGCTCATCGTCGACTCCGCGGCCCGGCGCTACCTCGACGAGGTCGACCACGTCGTCGTGGGGGCCGACTCGATCGCCGCCGACGGGGGCGTGATCAACAAGATCGGCACCTCGGGGCTCGCGGTCAACGCCCGCGAGCGCGGCGTTCCGATCATGACCGCGGCCCAGACGATCAAGCTCCACCCGGAGACGCTGACGGGTCACACCGTCGAGATCGAAATGCGCGACGAGAGCGAGGTGATCGGGACCGAGGACCGCGAGGAGATCGGCGAGATCGCGGTCGAGAACCCCGCCTTCGACGTGACGCCGCCGCGGTACATGGACGCGATCGTCACCGAGCACGGGCAGTTCCCGCCGGAGAGCATCGTGACGCTCATGCGGGAGCTGTTCGGCGAGGGGGCCGCGGAGCCGTGGGCGGAGCCATGAGCGGGAACGGAGAGAGGAGCGGGAACGGAGAGAGGAGCGGGAACGGAGAGAGGAGCGGGAACGGAGACGGGAGCGAGAACGGAGACGGGAGCGAGACCGGGCGCGACGACTGGGAGGAGGAGGTCGCGGAGTGGGACGAGGAGGTCTCCGAGTGGGAAGCGGAGGACGCCGAACCGGGCGACGGCGCGGGAGCGCCGGGCGGATCCGGGCCGGTCGGCGACGACCCCGACCTCGCGCCGGAGGAGTCGAGCCGCGTGCCGAAGGTGATCGCCGCGGGTCACATCAACTGGGACGTGACGATCCACGTCGACCGACTGCCGGAGCCGGACGGCGAGACCCGGATCGAGCGGCTCGAACAGTCCGGGGGCGGCAGCGCCGCGAACGTCGCGGTCGGGCTCGTCGACCTCGGCGGGCAGTCCGTCGTCTACGGGAGCGTCGGCGGCGACGAGTCGGGCGCGCTCGCGCTCCGCGAGCTCGCGAGCGCCGGCGTCGACCCCGGCCAGGTGCTCGTCGACGCCGACGAGCCCACCTCGGTGAAGTACGTGATCGTCGACGGCGGCGGCGAGCTGCTGATGCTGGCGAACGACGGCGCCAACGAGTCGTTCACCGCGGCCGGGCTCGACCGCGACACCCTGACGGCGGCCGACCACCTCCACCTGACGGGACAGCAGCCGGAGACGGCGGCCGCGCTGGCGACCGCGGCGGGCGAGGCGGGCGCGACCCGCAGCTTCGACCCCGGGCGGCGCGTCGGGGACCGGGAGTTCGAGGCCGCGCTCCACGCGGCCGACGCCCTGTTTCTGAACGCTCGGGAGGCGGACGCGCTGGCCGACTCGACCGACATCGACCCGTGGGAGCCGACGGACCGCGTGGTCGCGATCAAGCTCGGGGACGAGGGCGCGACGGTCCGGACGCCGCACGGCGACGTCTCGCATCCCGGCTTCGACGTCGACCCGGTCGACACGGCCGGCGCCGGCGACGCCTTCGCGGCCGGATTCCTCGGCGCGGCCCTCCGTGAGCCCGACATCGTCGACGGCGGATTCTCGCACGACCCGCGCGACTACCAGGTGCCCCTGCTCGTCGGCAACGCCTGCGGCGCGATCGCGGCCGAGACGGTGACCGCCCGCGCGAGCCTCTCGTGGGACCGGATCCGCGAGGCGATGGGCGACTCCCCCGAGTCGGACCTCCTGATAGAGGTGCGCGTCTAGGCGGCCGCGGCCGCGCGCGGCGACGCCGGACTACCCCGCGTAGTCGAACGCGACCGCGAGGTCGTCGGCACCGAAGAAGACGAACCGGTACCGGCCCGGTACCAGATCGGGGCAGACCCGCAGCGCGTCGGCGTGGGGACCGCCCTCGATCAGTCCCGTCTCGGTCATCTCGAACTCCCACGCGAGCGTTTCGCCCGGCCGAACGGCGATCGCCTCGTCGGTGTAGTCGAACGTGGCACCCTCCTCGCCGCCGCGGACCTCGGTCCACCCGGCCTCGGTCCGTAGTTCGAGGTTGTACTTCCCCTGGTTCCCGACGTGTCTCTCGCGCCCGGAGACGTTCGTCAGCTCGATCCGGACCTCGTCGCCGCGCTCGAACGCGGCGGCCTCGCCGGCGTCGTCCGGGTCCACGACGCGGAGTTCGAGGCCGCCGTCCCCGTCGACGCCGCCGCCGGAGCCCCACGACACGCCGTCCTCGTAGACGGCGGGATGACGCCGGAAGTCGTCCGCCCCGCAGTCGAACCCGTCGGGGACCGCCTCGGGGTCGCCGTCGGGGCGGACGTACCCGGCGAGTCGCTCGGGGTCGAGCACGCCGTCCTCGCCGGTGACTTCGGCCGTCTCGCCCCAGCCGTCCGTCACCGACACTCGGACCGACTCGGGGAGCGCGTCGGTCGTGACCCGGAGGAAGGCCCCGGAGAAGGTGATCGCCTCCCCGCAGGCGACGTCCTCGTCGCCGGGGCCCTCGACGGTCGCGCTCGCGACGAGGGTCCCGTTCTCGACGGCGACGTCGGCGAACGCGATCGCGGCGTGACAGGTCGTCGGCCCGACCGACTCGACGTACGCGAGCGCCGACTCGTCGAAGTCGGTCGCCTCGACGAACGCGACCGTCTCTTCAGGCGCCTCCCGGAGCAGCCACGCGGCGTCGCTCTCATCGGTGATCAGCGCGGCGAATCCGCGGCGCTCCTCGCGGCTCCACGCCGGGCCCGAGAGGGCGCCGCCGACCTGATGCACCTCGGTCTCGGGGTCCGGATCGCTGTCGTCGTCGCCGTCACCGCCGTCATCCCCGTCTCCTCCGTCGGTACCGTCGCTCCCGCCTGCGCCGTCGCCGGCCCCCGGATCGCCTCCGCTCGTACAGCCGGCGAGCGCGGCGACGCCTCCGGCGCCGAGACCGCACAGGACCGTCCGCCGCGTGCGTCGGATCATGGCCGTCGCTACGCGGGACGCGCATAAGGGCTTCCCGTAGGCACAAACGCTTCTCTGTGCTATCTCCGGCGCTCAGACGCTCCCCGGCGTTCGGAACAGGTCGCCGAGGGCGACGCCCTCGGCGTCCCGCTCGCCGCGGTCGAGGCCGGCCGCGAGCCCGAGCCCGAGCGCGACCCGCGCCTTCGACGCCGGGAGCGGGCCGGCGAACGTCACGCCGCGCTCCGCCAGCGTGACCGCGCCCCCGGGCGTCCCGTACACCGGGTCGGTCGGTCCCGCCGGCGGGCGGCCGGCGACGACGACGGGCGTCTCCGGGAGGGCGTCGGCCACCGCGTCGCCGATCGCGGCGGTCGCGTTGCCGAGGCCGGTCCCCTCGATCACGAGCCCCCCGACGCCGGCGTCGACGGCGCGCTCGACCGCGCCGGCGCCGACTCCCGTTCCGGAGTGGACCACGGGGACCTCGGGGACATCGTGGGCGCTTTCGATCGCGTCCGCGAGCGGGTCGACACCGACCCCGCGCCGCGGCTCGCGGACGAGCCGCGACCCGGCCCGGGTGAACGTCGCGACCGGTCCGGCCCCCGGCGAGGTCATCGTCGAGAGCGCGTTGCTGTGGCCCTTGATCACGTCGCGGGCCGCGTGGAGTTCGTCGTCGAACGCGACGTGAACGCCCGGCGCGAACCGGTCGTCGGCGGCGGCGCGGACCGCGAGCGTCAGATTCGCGGGCGCGTCGCTGGAGACCTCGTCGAGCCGGCGCTGGGCGCCCGTGACGACCACCGGCGCGTCGAGGTCGGTGAGGAGGTCGAGCGCGAAGGCGGTGTCCGCGAGCGTGTCGGTGCCGTGGGTGACGACGACGCCGTCGGCGCCCCCCGCGACCGCCTCGCGCGCCGCGTCCGCGGTCGCGAGCACGTCGCGCCACCGCACGTCGAACCCCGGCTGCGAGCAGACCTCGCGGGCGCTCACGGTCGCGTACCGCTCGACGCCCGGGACCGCCGCGACGAGGTCGTCGCCGGTCTTCGCCGGCGCGGCGCCGCCGTCGTCCGGCTCGGACGCGATGGTGCCGCCGCAGGCGACGACGGCCACTCGCGGTTTCGCCCAGCCGTCGGCCGCGGTCCGTCCCCCGTTCCGCGCTCCGCGTTCCGCCGTCGGCTCCGTGTCCGTCATACCTCCCCGTTCTCCCGGAGGACCAAAGCGGTTGGTCCCGCGGCAGCCGCGCCGGACCCGGTGCCGATCGGGGGCGACCGGCGGTCGTCCGCTCGGCTCTCGCGATCACGAGAGAAAAGGATTAGAGAGACGTATAAACGGTTAAAATGATTTTGTGCCCGTGTTAAAACGTTCGTAACCCGTCGAGAAACGTGGTGAAATTCCCCGAACCCTCTGCTGGATATATGGGGTCCCCAGACATACACGAAACTGTCAATGTCTATCCCCGCCCCCACGCGCCTCGCCTCCGGCCGACAGGTCGCCGGGCTGATGACCGGCACCCTGAAAGCCGCCGCCTTCTGGGCCGCGATCGCCATCCCTGCCACGTACCCCGCCCTGCTGTACTCGGGGCTCGACGGCGGCACCGGACGGCTGTTCGTCGCCCTGCTGTTCGCGAACGCGCTGGCGCTCGCGCTCGGCCACGACTACAAGCGCTGACCGCGGACCGGCAGCGCCGAGGCGTCGCCCTCCAGACGCACCGAACCGTCCGACCA
>NZ_NHPF01000114.1:0-18545 GCF_002252925.1 Halorubrum sp. Ea8 | reverse complement strand
TTCTTAACTTAACACGGCGGCGTGTCCTCGCCGATCATTTAAATACCAAGCCGCGGCCAGCCGGCCCGTGTTCGAGACTCACCTCGACGCGACGTACGCGTGGCTCGGCCTCGCCGTGGTGAGCGTCGCGACGGCCGGCGTCGCCGCGACGCTCCCGGCGTCGCCGCCGCCGGACGCGGCCGGCGTCGCGCACACGATCGAGACGGTAGCCGGCGGAGAGTACCCCGCGACGGCGGAACACGGGATCGCGGCGGACCGAATCCGACTCACGCCGCGGTCGGTCTCGCTCGGCGGAGACGGGGGAGACGCACGGGCGCCGCTCCACGCGCCGCGGGTGACGCCGGTCCCACCGGTCGATCGAAGCGGAAGTGGGGACCGGCTTCGGCGGGTCCTCGACGGCGTTCCGCCGGACGCCGCGTTCGACGACCCCGACGCGCTGGCCGCGGCGGCGGAGCGCGCGCGGAGCGCCGACAGCGGGTGGCGACCGGCGCCGGAGCGGCTCACCGTGCGGCGGGTGCATTACGGAGGGGTGCATGTCACGCTCGTCGGGTGACCCGTCCGGCGCCGGAAGCGGGGCCGCGGATCGCGCCGCGGTCGAACCGCTCGCCGCGCTCGTCGCGGTGCTGGTAGTCGGGGCGGCGCTGAGTCTGTACGCGGCCGCGCTCGACGACGCGACGGTCGATCGGGAGCGGCCCGGTGCCGAGACCGTCCTCGACAGGGCCGAGCGAACGGCGACCGCCGGCGGCGTCGTCGAACCGGACCAGCTCCGCGGCGCCGACGGCTTCCGGTATCCGACGGCGGTGACGGTGAGGGCCGGCGGGAAGACGTGGCAGATCGAGTTCGGCGATGACGCGCCCGAACGCGCGGCGGTCGGAGACGACGGAGCGATCGGGACGGCCGAGCGACCGGTGACCGTGCGAGTCGGTCCGGGGCGGAACGTCCGCGGGACCCTTCGCGTGGTGGTCCGCCGGTGACGAGCACCGTGCTCGACGTGACGGTGCTGCTCCTGTGCGTGTCCGCGAGCGTCGTCGCGCTCGGTGGCGTCGGCGGGGACGCGGGGACGCGCGGGCCGACCGCGGAGGGGGCGGCCGACCGGATAGTGACGGAGACCGTGACCGTGCGGTACCGGTCGCCGCGGGCGGCGAACGGCACCCGAACGGTACACGCGACGCGCGCCGAACTGCTCGCGCTGCTCGTCGCGGCTTCCGGAAGCGCGGGCGATGAGCGCGGCGCCGTCGACGGCGAGGGCGCGTTCGAGCCGCGAGCGACGGCCGCGATCGCCGCGGGCCTCGGCGAGCGAACCCGGGTCGACGCGACGGTCACGGCGGTTCCGAGCCGGGAACCCAGCTCGACGCAGCGAGCCGTCGACCGTCGGCCTCCGGCTCCGCGTGGCTGTCGACCCGCAACCGGCCGGATAGCGGCGTCTGGGACACCGAACGCGCCGCGATCCCCTCAGCGAACCGCCGGCCAGTCCCGGGAGGGTCCGGACCGGACCGACGGCGGTTCGAGGGGAACCGAGCGGCCTCGCCCCGGGAGAGACGGGAACGCGAGAGCGGTCGTCGTCGGGGCCGAGCCGCCGCGGAACGCCGACGTCACGACGGCGGTGGTCACGCAGCCGACGCCGGACGCGGCCGAGACGGACGATCCCGTTCAGATCGTCGTGAGGAGGTGGTGAGCGTGGGGAAACGCGGCGGAGCATCCGACTCCGAGCGGGTCGGGCGACGGTTCGCGGTCGACGAGCGGGCGCGAGTCCCGTTCGCCCTGATCGGCGTGTTGCTGCTCGTGACGAGCACGACGTACGCAGCGGGGATCGCGGATCAGGGGCTCGTCGGCGAGGACCGGAGCGTCGAGCGGGCCGTCGAGCGCGTCGACGCCGACGCCACCGCAGCGCTGCGCGCCGCGGCGCGCGAGGCGGCGCACGACGCGGCGCGGGAACCGGTGACGCGGGCGCCCGAGAGCGGTGCCGCGGCCGAGGCGGTGCGCGAGGAGTCGGCGTTCACGGACGCGCTTCGGATACGACTGGCAGTCACCGGGGCAGACGCGCTCTCCGCGGTCGACGCTGACGTCGGATCGGTGACGGCGACGGCGTCGCTACCGGCGGTCGGGGGGCGAGAGGGCCTCACCGCGGCCCGCGACCGCGTCCGCGTCGAGCCGGCGGCCAACGGGACCGCGACTCGCGTCACTTTCGAGGAGGTCGACATCACCGCGACACGGAACGGCCGAACGGTCGTGAACCGCACCGCGGACAGGACCGTCGTGGTGGCCGTCCCGACGCTCGCCGCTCACGAGCGGACGGAGCGGTTCGAAGAGCGGCTCGACAGGGGTCCGGTTGAGGGACCGGGTCTCGGTCGACAGCTCACCGCGAGCCTCTATCCGATGACGTGGGCGAGAGGATACGCGCAGTACGCCGGGGCGCCGGTCGAGAACGTCCTCGCGAACCGGCACGTGGAACTGTCGACGAACGCCGGGATCGTCCGGACGCAGCGGGCAGTCTTCGGGACGAGCGACCCGAGCGCCCGCGGCGGAGTGGCACGGGCGACCGCCCGGACCGGGATGAGCGACCTCCTCGCGCCGACCGGCGTTCGAGAGGACTCGTGGACCGACGCGGTTCTCGGAGCGCCGACGCCGACCGGTTCCGGGGAGACCGCGACGCAACCGAGCGCCGGCACGCACCCGAACGGGGCGGGGAGCGAGGACGACGCATTCGAGTCGAAACGAGACCGGTCCGACGAGGAGACGCCGGTTCCGATCGGGCACGCGGCGGACGTCGGGGCGGTTCGGGTCCACGACGACCTCGACGAGGTGATCGAGGGCGCGTACCGAGTCGAGGCCGACGTGCGGACGGCGACGACGCAGGTCGCGGACGGCGGACGAATAGCGCCGCCGACGCCGGCCGTCGCGGCGACCGGCGAGTGGGATCGCGTCGACGTGGAGCGGTCGGAGCGGCTGACCGACGTCGCCGGGAGCGACGTGCCGCGCGGGGTTCCCGCGGGGACCGTGGATCCGGACGAGCCGGTCGCGTTCGGAGACGCGATCCGCGAGGTGACGGTCGAACGCACCGCGACTGCGACGTGGGAACGGGAAGTCGTGGAACGGGGCCCTAACGGAAGCGTCGTCGACCGCACCGTCCATCGGACGACCACCGCCGACGAAGCGGCCGACCGCTACCGGGTCCGCGTCTCGGTGACGGGGCGACACGCGCCGACCGACGGCGCGGCGGACCGGCCCGCCGCGACGTTCGGAGCGGGAGGTGACGGACCCGACCTACGCGGGACGCCGGCGGCCGCGCGTTCGTCGCTCGGCGTCGACACGGCGGCCGGCGTGGACCGACTGGCCCGGGACGCCGTCCGGAGCGGAGACGTCGACGACTCGACGGTGGTCCACGGCTCGTGGACGGAGACCGAACGGGACCGCGTGGCGGCGGATGTCGCCGCGCTCGCCGTCGAAGTCCGGGCGTTCGAGACCGACGCGTCGATGGAGGCGGCGGCGGTCGGCAAGGCGGAGCCGTACGCCGACCTCGCCGACGCGGTCCGCGATCGCCGAGCGGCGCTCGTCGACGCGCCGAAGACGTACGACGGCGCGGTCGATCGGGCGCGGGTCGCCGCCCGCGCGGCGTACGTCGACGCCGTCGTCGCGGAGCTGGAAGCGGCTTCTGCCGACCGCGAGCGGGCGACGGACGGGTTTCTCGATCGGGTGAACAGCGCCTTCGGCGGCCCCTCGGTCGGCGAGGCGATCGCCGCCCGCGAGGCCGCGACGGACCCGGGCACATACACGGTCGCCGGCGACGGTCCCGGGGGAGCGGTGACGTTCTCGCCGCGAGGGGCGCCGGGATACCTGCCGCGGACGACGGTCGACGGCGAACGGACAGACGGCGCGAGCGACGCCCCGACGCGACCGCTCGCCGTCCGCAACGTGAACTACGTCACCGTTCCGTACGGCGATCTGTCGAGCGGGATCGTGGATCGGATCCTCGGCGCCGGGGACACGGTCCGACTCGGTACCGCCGGGCGCGCGCTCCTGCTCGCCGACGAGGCGCTGGCCGCGAGCGACGACCCGGGACTCCGCGCCGACCGGGACGCGCTCACGAAACGGGTCGACGGCTCGCTTCGCGAAGTCGATCGCGAAGTTGAGGGCGTGCTTCGGGAGCGGACCTCGTTGTCGCGGGAGGCGCGTCGCGACGCGGTCGACGAGGCCGCCGCGTCATACGACTCGACCGGTGACAGAGCGGCCGCGGTCGGTGACGGCGAGTACGCCGAGCGGGTCGCCGCAGAGGCCGCGGCCGACGGATCGCTCTCGACCGCGGCGGAGGCGTCGCTGGCCGCGCACCTCCGCGTCGCGACGCGGAAGGCGGCGGGTCGAGAGGACGTTCGGGTGCCGACGCGGGTCGTCGAACCGCCGACGAAGGGCGCGCGGGTCCTGCTCAGGGACCGCATGGAGAAAGCGATCGAGAGGGAGGCCACGCGCGCCGGCCGGACCGCGACCGAGGAGCTGAGCGAGAGGGCGGCCGAGGACCTCGGCGAGAAGTGGTCGCTGAAGCCCGCCCGGAGCGTCGGGGCGGGGCTTCCGGTCGCGCCGGTGCCCGGTTACTGGGTGACGACGGTGAACGCCTGGCGCGTGCAGGTCCGCGGGGAGTACCCGCGGTTCGCGCTGCGCGCCGACGTCGGCACGCCGGGCGAGCCGTTCGAGTACGTTCGACGGGAGGGCGACGTGGCCCTCGACGTTGGCGGGGAGACCGTTCGGCTCGGTGCGACGGAGCCGATTCGGTTCGAGACGGAGACCGTCGTCGCCGTCGCGGTGCCCGCCGGCCCGCCCGGCGTCGGCGACGTCGACGGCACCCGCGACGAGACCTCCGCCGGGTGGCCCTGCCCGAGAGCCGGGGGAGCGTCGGACGGAGGAGCGAGAGAGTGCGCGACCTCGTGAGTCGACCGTAGCCGTTTTGAGAGACGCCGACCGAGGGGGACCATGTTTCACGAGGTCGTCGAGGACGGGACGGTGTCCGGTGTCGACGCCGTCGGCGCCAACGGGACGCCCGATGTCGACGCGGGCGAGGTGACCCCGGGCGCGCTGCTCGCGGCGTTCGAGGTGATGGTGCGCGAGTCGGTGGCCGAGGCCGGGCGCGAGCGCGTCGGCGTCGAGACCGGCGTCGACGAGGCGGCCGTCGAGGCGGCCGCCGCGGGCGACGCGGCGGACCTCAGCGTGGACGACGCGGCGGCGATCGTCGCCGTGACCGCCGACCGCGACGCCGACGCGCTCGTCGCGGAGCTACGCGATCACCTCCTGATGGGGATGGCGACCGCGGTGCTCGACGTCGACACCGTCGCGGCGGGGATCGACGCCGATCTCACCGGCCAAGAGGTCCAACAGGCCCTCGAGGGACGCGCCGGGATGACGCTGGAACAGCTCGCGGAGGTCATGGCGGTCATCGAGCGCCGCAAGCGATGAGGGCCGTCGTCGTCGGCTGCGGCTACGTCGGGATCGAACTCGCGTCGCAGCTCGCCGATCGCGGCCACGCCGTGACGGGCGTGCGGCGGTCTGACGCGGGGATCGACGCCATCGGTGAGGTCGGGGAACGCGTCGACGGCGACGGCGCGGTCGACGCGATACGAGCGGACGCGACCGATCCGCCCTCGCTCGACGCGTTGCCCGACGCGGACGCCGTCGTCTTCGCGGCCAGCTCCGGCGGCCGAGGCGCCGAGGCGGCCCGCGAGGTGTACGTCGACGGCCTCCGAAACGTCATCGAGGAGTACGCGGCGCGGTCGTCGTCGCCGGACAGACTCGTCTACACGTCGTCGACGGGCGTGTACGGCGACCATGACGGCGGGTGGGTCGACGAGGAGACGCCGATCGATCCGACCACGGAGAAGACGCGGGTCCTCGCCGAGGCGGAACGGATCGCGCTGGAGGCCGCCGGCGACGCCGGGATCGGCGGGACCGTCGCTCGGTTCGCGGGACTGTACGGCCCCGGGCGGTACCGATTGGAGCGGTACGTCGAAGGGCCCGTCACCGCGGGGTACCTCAACATGGTCCATCGAGACGACGCCGCGGGGGCGATCCGGCACCTCCTCGAGACGGATCGCGCACGCGGCGAGCCGGTCGTGGTCGTCGACGACGAACCGGTCGACAAGCACGCGTTCGCCGACTGGCTCGCCGACGAGTGCGGCGTGCCGCGGCCGGAGAAGCGGTCGAAGGCCGAGCGGATCGCGGCCGGCGACCTCTCACCGGCCGCCGAACGCCGGATCCGGACGAGCAAGCGCTGTTCGAACGACAGGCTCCGCGCGCTCGGGTACGAGTTCGACTATCCGACCTTCCGCGAGGGGTATCGCGACGCGGTGCGGTCGTTCCGCGCGACCCGAGAGTAAGCGACGCCACGGGCGGGCGTCGCCGATCGGTCGAAACAGTGACGAACCTTCATGTGGGGGGAGGGAGTCTCGGGGACACATGTGGAGCCTGAGTGCGGCCGACGAGCGACTCTCGCAGGCGGGGACGCTCGCGCGGGAGAACCCGGAGCTGACCGCGATCGCGGTCGGCGTCGCACTCGTCGCGGTCGCCGGGGGATACCTCCTGTTCCGCGCCCGCTGGACGACCGGAGTGCGGTTCCGGCGGCTGCTCGCCGACCAGGACGAGATCGCGGTGCTGATGCACCCGAACCCCGACCCGGACGCGATGTCGTCCGCCCTCGGTGTCGCGTCGCTCGCGTCTCAAGTCGACGTCGACGCGACGGTGCAGTACCCCGGACAGATCCGTCATCAGGAGAACCGCGCGTTCCGAACGGTGCTCGATCTGGAGCTCGAACCGATCGAACACGTGAGCGACCTCGCCGCCGGGTCCGTCGTGCTAGTCGATCACAACGAGCCGCGAGGGTTCGCGGGCGCCGACGGCGTCCTCCCCACGGCCGTCGTCGACCACCACCCCGGCGACGGCGCCGGAGAGCGGTTCACCGACGTCCGCACCGATTACGGAGCGACCGCCTCCGTCGTCGCCGAGTACTTCGAGGAGAACGACGCGATCCCGGTCCCGCCGGACAAGCACGCGAGCGAGACCGACAGCGACCTCACCCTCCCGACGGACACCGCGACCGGGCTGCTGTACGGTATCCTCTCCGACACGAAACACCTCACCGTCGGGGCGAGCGAGCCGGACTTCGCGGCCGCAGCGTACGTGTACCCCGGCGTCGATCAGGACTGCCTCGACCGCATCGCCAACCCCGCGGTCGACGCGGAGGTGCTGGAAGTGAAGGCGCGAGCCATCGCCGGGCGCCGCGTCGAGGGCTCGTTCGCGGTGGCGGACGTGGGCGGCGTGAACAACGTCGACGCGATCCCGCAGGCGGCCGACGAGCTGATCCAGCTCGAAGGGGTCAGCGCCGTCGTGGTGATCGGCGAGCGGGACGGGACGGTCCACCTCTCCGGGCGCTCCCGTGACGATCGGGTCCACATGGGCAACGCGATCGAATCGGTCCTCTCGGACGTCGAAAACGGAGACGGAGGCGGCCACTCGCGGATGGGCGGCGGGACCGTCGCACCGCGGATCGACCCGACGGGAGAGGACGGACCGGAGGGGGTCGACCGAGACGAGCTCGCCGACGCGCTGTTCCGGGCGATGGCCGGCGACGTCTGAGTCCCGCCGGCTGGTCGCCGGGAGCCGGAGACAGTATTTAATTATGCGGCCGCGGAGTGAACGGTATGAACCTCGATCTCCCGACCGACGGCGGCTGGCGCGCGCTCGCGGGCGTCGGCGTCGGCTACGCGCTCGCGACCGGACTGATCTTCGTCCTGCTGTTCGCGGTTCCGTATCTGATCGTGCGGGCGCTGTAACGGCCGAACCGTCGTGACGGCAGAAAAACCGATCTGAAGGCGGTAGCGTCGGCGGTGATCAGGCGAACGCGAGCGAGTCGTCCGCGCCGCTCTCGTCGTCCTGCTGGAGCTTCTCGTGGGCCTCGAGGAAGTCGTCGAGCGTGACCTCGGTGCGGTCGTCGCGGATGGCGAACATCCCGGCCTCCGTGCAGATGGCCTTGATGTCGGCGCCGGACGCGTCGGGGGTCATCTCGGCGAGCTCGTCGAAGTCGATGTCGCTCGCGAGGTTCATCTTCCGGGTGTGGATCTGGAAGATGATCTCGCGACCGTCGGTGTTCGGCTTGGGCACCTCGATGAGGCGGTCGAACCGGCCCGGACGGAGGATGGCCGGGTCGAGCATGTCGAAGCGGTTGGTCGCGGCGATGATCCGGACCTCGCCGCGCTCGTCGAAGCCGTCCATCTCGGAGAGCAGCTGCATCATCGTCCGCTGGACCTCGGCGTCGCCGGAGGTCTTCGAGTCGGTGCGCTTCGAGGCGATGGCGTCGATCTCGTCGATGAAGAGGACGGCGGGCTGGTTCTCGCGGGCGACCTCGAACAGGTCGCGGACGAGCTTCGCACCCTCGCCGATGAACTTGTGGACGAGCTCGGAGCCGGCCATCTTGATGAACGTCGCGTCCGTCTCGTTGGCGACGGCCTTCGCGAGCATCGTCTTCCCCGTGCCCGGCGGCCCGTACAGCAGAACGCCGCTCGGCGGCGTGATACCGACGTCCTCGAACATGTCCGGGTGCTCCAGCGGCATCTCGACGGTCTCTCTGACCTCCTGCATCTGTTCCTCGAGTCCGCCGATGTCGGCGTAGGTGACGTCGGGCGAGTGCTCGACCTGCATCACGCGGGCCCGCACGTCCGTCTCCTTCTCCAGCTTCTTCACGACCGAGAGGGAGTTGTTGACCGCGACCCGGTCGTCGGGATCGAGCTTCTCGCGCATCTCCGCGGTGATCTCCGTAAGCGCCTCTTGATTGTTGCCGTGCTGTTTGATCACGGCGCCGTCGGGCGTGATCTCCTGAACGGTCGCCACGAACAGCGGGGACTGCTTCAGCTTCTTGTTCTCGTGGGTGAGCCGTTCGAGCTTCTGCTGGTACTTGTTGTTCTCCGCGTTCGCGTCGAGGAGCTTGTCGCGCATCTCCTCGTTTTGCGACTCCAGCACGTCGAGCTCATCCTGGAGGGACTCGATCTTCTCCTGTCTCGACGCCGACCCTTCGTCGTAGGGCATCTCGACGTCTTCGACGGTGTCAGTCATTGTCCGTAATAAGGCGTCTCGCGCGTAAGAGGTTTCGGGTGGGGGAGAGTAGAGCGGGACGGATCGTCGAATGAATGACCAATAGTAATGAATATGGATAGTAAATATTATTTGTCGGCATGAGATATGAGAGAGTACGCATGAGCACCACCGACGCCGTCACCGCCGACGAGGACGTCACGGACCGCTGGAGCGCCGTCCGCGATCTTCCCCCGAGCGCGAAGCTCGTGGCGAAGGTCCTCGACTACAACGACACGCTGACGCAGAGCGAACTCGCCGAGGAGACGCTGCTGCCCCCCCGGACCGTCAGGTACGCGCTCTCGCGGCTGGAAGAGGAGGACGTGGTCGACTCGCGGTTCTCCTTCACCGACGCCCGGAAGCGGCTGTACACGCTCGCGGTGTGAGTCGGCAGGGGTCGGCAGCGACGTGGACGGAGGCGGGCGGGAGCCATCATCTTATCCCCGATACCGACGCAGGGACGCCGTGGTCTCGACAACCGGCGTCAAGCGGGCCCTGGCCGCGCTGGCGACGCGTACCGACACCGCAACCCGGCCGTACGCCGCCGTGATCGACGAGGCCGAGGCCGCGCGAACCGACCTGCGGCGCGCCGCCGGGTTCGTCGAATCTGTCGGACTCGACCGGCTGGAGGAGGCGGTCGCGGTCGCCGAGCGCGACGGCGACGCGGCCGCGGCCGAACGGGGTCGCGCGGCGCTGTCGGCCTACCGAGGATTTCGGGAGGCGGCGGCCGGCGGAGGCCGGTGAGGAGCGGTCGGACGGCGGCCCGCTCTCCGGACCGCCGACCACTTCCGCTCCGCCCCCGGAACCCCTAAACCCGACACCGGCCAACGTCCGGGCAGATGACGCGGGTGATCCACACCGGCGACACCCACATCGGGTACGCGCAGTACCACTCGCCGGTCAGACGACAGGACTTCCTCGACGCCTTCGAGGCCGTGATCGACGACGCGATCGACGGCGACGTCGACGCGGTGATCCACGCGGGCGACCTCTTCCACGACCGACGTCCCGAGCTCGTCGACCTGATGGGCACCATCTCCGTGCTCCGTCGGCTCGACGACGCCGGGATCCCCCTCCTCGCGGTCGTCGGCAATCACGAATCGACGCGGGGCGGCCAGTGGCTCGACCTCTTCGAGCGGCTGGGGCTCGCGACACGGCTCGGCGACGAGCCGACCGTGGTGGGCGACACGGCGTTCTACGGGCTCGACCACGTCCCCGTCTCCCGCCGGGACGACCTCGACTACGCGTTCGCGGACCACGACGCCGACTACGCCGCCCTCGTCGCGCACGGCCTCTTCGAGCCGTTCGGCTACGCGGACTGGGACACGGAGGAAGTGCTCGCGGAGAGCGACGTCGAGTTCGACGCGATGCTCCTCGGCGACAACCACACGCCCGACGTCGCCGAGGTGAGCGACACGTGGGTCACCTACCCCGGGTCCACGGAGCGAGCGAGCGCGAGCGAGCGCGAGGGGCGCGGCTACAACCTCGTCACCTTCGACGCGGACGCCGCGGGCGGCGACGACCGCGTGGAGATCCGGCGACGCGCGCTCGACACGCGCCCGTTCGTCTTCGTGGAGGTCGACCTCCGCGAGGGCGAGGGCGCGGCGCGGGTGCGGGAGAAGGTCCGCCAACACGACCTCGACGACGCGGTCGTGCTCGTCGACGTGACCGGCGAGGGCGAGCCGGTGACCCCGGCCGCGATCGAGGAGTTCGCGACCGAGGAGGGGGCGCTCATCGCCCGTGTCACCGACCGCCGCGAGGTCGAGACCGACGCCGAGGTCGACGTGAGCTTCGCCGACCCCGAGGACGCCGTGCGGGAGCGGATCGAGGAGATGGCCCTCTCCGAGGCGGCCCGCGACGTCGACGAGGCGGTCCGCGCCGACACGCTCCCCGACAGCAACGTCAGGAAGACGGTGAAGGGGCGGGTCGAGGAGCGAATCGACGACCTCGACGCGTTCGAAGGGGGCGGAGCGGGCGGCGACGCCGAGGAAGGCGACGACGGCGACGCGGACGAGAGGGACGAGGCGCACGAGGAGACCGGGACCGGCGACGACACCGCGGAAGACGGCGACGACGACGGCGAACGGGCCCCCGAGACCGCCGCGACCGACGGCCAAGTCTCCATGGAGGATTACCTGTGAACTTCGACCGAATCCGGCTCTCGAACTTCAAGCCGTACGGCGACGCCGACCTCCGGCTGACGCGGGGCGTCACGGTCATTCACGGGCTCAACGGGAGCGGCAAGTCGTCGCTCTTAGAGGCCTGTTTCTTCGCGCTGTACGGGTCGAAAGCGCTCGGCGGCACCCTCGACGACGTCGTCACGAAGGGCGAAGAGGAGACCGAAGTCGAGCTGTGGTTCACCCACGACGGGACGCCGTACCGGATCGAGCGGCGGCTCCGGGTGTACGACGACCGGATCGACCACCAGTGCACGCTCGAATCGACCGACGAGAGCGACGTGACCCGCGACGGCGCGCGGGCCGTGCGCGAGTTCGTCACCGAGCTGCTCCGGATGGACGCAGAGGCGTTCGTCGGCTGCGCGTACGTGCGGCAGGGAGAGGTGAACGAGCTGATCGACGCCAGTCCGCGGGAGCGCCAGGACACGATCGACGACCTGCTCCAACTCGGGAAGCTAGAGGAGTACCGCGAGCGCGCCGGGGACGCCCGGCTCGGCGTCGAGGACGTGTTAGAGAACCGCCGCGGACGGCTCGACCAGCTCGACGAGCAGATCGCGGCGAAGGAGGATCGCGACCTCCACGAGCGGCTCAACGGGCTTGAGAGCGACCTCTCGGAGGTGACAGACGAGATCGAACGCTACGAGGACCAGCGGGATCGGGCGAAGGAGACGCGCGACGACGCCGCGGAGACGCTCTCGACCCACGCGGAGAAGCGGGAGGAGCTGGAGTCGGTGAAGGCGGAGATCGGCGAGATCGAGGAGGCGATCCGCGAGGCCGAGCGCGAGCGCGACGAGCACCGGGACGCGATCCGGGAGGCCCGAGAGCGGATCGACGAGATCGAGGCCGGGATCGGGGAGCGGCTCGACGACGCCGGCCTCGACGCGGCCGACGAGGAGACCGTCGCCGCTCGCCGCGCGGAGCTCGACGAGCGCGAGGCGTCGATCCGCGAAGAGCTCGACGACGGACGGGTGAGCGCCGAGGCGCTCCGTAACCAGGCGACGAACCTCGCCGGGAAGGCCGACGACCTCGCCGACCGCGCCGCGGAGCTGGAGGGAGAGGCCGACGACCTCGCCGACGAGGCCGAGACGGCCGACGACGAGGCCCACGAGCGCGAGTCCTCGATCGAGGAGCTCCGCGAGGAGGCCGAGACCCTCCGCGAACGGTTCGCGGCTGCCGACGTGGACCGCGACGACGTCGCCGAGGAGCACGAGGCGCTCCGGGAGCGACGCGGCGAGGTCCGCGAGCGGATCGCGGAGCTGTCCGCGGAGCTGAAGAACGCTCGCGAACGCGTCGCGGAGGCCGAGGAGCTGCTCGCGGCCGGCAAGTGTCCCGAGTGCGGCCAGCCGGTGGAGGACTCGCCGCACGCGGCCGGGATCGAAGATGACCGGGCGCGCGTCGACGAGCTGGAGGCCGAGCTGGAATCGGCCCGCGAACGCGAGGAGAGCCTCGACGAGCGGATCGAAGAGCTGGACGGGCTCGCGGCGGCCGCGGACCGGCTCGACGAGATCGACGAGACGACGGAGATGCTCGAAGAGCGCGTCGACGAGCGCCGGTCGGAGGCGGCTGAGAAGCGCGAGGCCGCGGCGGAGAAGCGCGAGGCCGCGGCGGAGAAGCGCGAGGAGGCCGACGAGACCCGCGATGTCGCCGCGGAAAAGCGCGAGGAGGCCGAGTCGGCCGCGGACCGCGTTGCGGAACTCGAAGCGTCGCTCGGTGCGCTCGACGAGGCCCGCGAAGCGGTGGACGCGGTCGAGGAGCGGGTAGGGGCGATCTCGGAGGCGGAGTCGGCGATCGAGCGCCGCCGCGAGAAACGGGAGACGCTCGGGGAGCTCAACGACGAGCGGCGCGACCGGCTCGCCGACAAGCGCGACCGGCGCGACGAGCTCGCGGCCGCGGTGGACGAGGCGGCGGTCGAGGAGGCGAAGAAGCGGAAGGAGAAGGCCGAGCAGTACCTCGAACGCGTCGACGGGGAGCTGGATCGGCTCGCGGAGCGGCGGACGGAGCTGGAGAACGCGATCGGGAGCGTGAACGGCGAGATCCGGGAGCTGGAGACCCTCCGCGGAGAGCGGGCGGAGCTGGCGACGACCGTCGAGGCGCTGGAGGGGCTCCACGAGGAAACGAGCGAGCTGGAGGCGATGTACGGCGACCTCCGCGCGGAGCTCCGCCAGCGCAACGTCGCCGAGTTAGAGCGCACCCTCAACGAGACGTTCGATCTGGTGTACGGCAACGACGCCTACTCGCACATCGAGCTCGACGGCGAGTACGCGCTCACGGTCTACCAGAAGGACGGCGAGGCGCTCGATCCCGAGCAGCTCTCCGGCGGCGAGCGCGCCCTGTTCAACCTCTCGCTGCGCTGCGCGATCTACCGGCTGCTCTCCGAGGGGATCGAAGGCGCCGCGCCGACCCCGCCGCTTATTCTCGACGAGCCGACCGTCTTCCTCGACTCCGGGCACGTCTCCCGGCTCGTCCGGCTCGTGGAGGAGATGCGCGGCTTCGGCGTCGAGCAGATCCTCATCGTCAGCCACGACGACGAGCTGGTGGGCGCCGCCGACGAGCTCGTCACCGTCGAGAAGGAGCCGCGCTCGAACCGCTCGACGGCCCGCCGCGCGGACGCCGCCGAGCTCGACGCCGCGTCGCTCGCGGACGACTGATCTCGGCCGTCGCTCAGCCGCCCTCGGCGCGGTCGCGCCCCGCGGCGATGTCCGCCTCAGGCCCGCCTCGCAGGAGCTCGATCGCCTCGCTCGCGTCGTCCGTCGCGGCGTACCCCCGCCGGCCGTCGACGTCGACCTCGGCGATCAGGCCGGCCGCGCGGAGCTCGGTGACCGTCCCGTGGAGGTCGGACTCGCACAGCTCCGTCGCGTCGAGCAGCTCGATCACGGGGAGCGGCCCCTCGTCGACGACCACGGCGAGCAGGCCGAGCGACCGGTCGTCGTGGACCGCGCGCATCGTTTTGCGGACCGACGAGGGAACTCCGGAGGCCGCGGTCGCGAGCGGCGACTCCCCGTCGACGACGCTGAGTTCGTCGTTGTCGACGTAGCGCTCCGCGCCCGTGGCCGGGTCGCGGACGCGGCTCGACTCCGCGGAGCGCTTCACCAGGAGGTACGTGTCGCCGTCGGCGTCGCGGACCGTCTGCATAGGCGAAGGAGAGAGTCCCCAATTCATTACGCTTCCGGGGGCGTGTGGTCGTCCGGGTCGTCAGCGTCGGCAGCGTCGGCAGCGTCGTCGGCGTCGGCAGCGTCGTCGGCGTCGGCAGCGTCGTCGGCGTCGGCAGCGTCGTCGGCCTTAGCGTCCGCAGCCCCGGAGCGAGCGGCCTCGACAGCGTCCGCGTCGGCATCGATACCATCCGTATCGGCATCCGCGTCGGCCGCCTCGTCCCGAGAGCGCTCCCAGGCACGGTACGTCTGGTACGTCCGAACGCCGGCGAGAAGCCCGGCGACGAGGAGGACCGGACCGACGCGCGACCACCCCTCGAAGTACCAAACCATCGGGCCGAGCGCGACGAGGAACACCGCGGCGTTGGCGTAGATCACGGCGACCACGAACGCGCGGAGCGTGCCGGAGTCGACGTCGCTCGCGCCCTCGAAGTCGCCCCCGTCGTCGAACGTCTTCACCGAGGGGGCCTTCGGGATGTCCGGCGTCATCTCCCGCTCGGCGTCGGAGCTCTCGCCGAAGGAGACCTCGCCCTCGTCGTCCTCGTCGAGGCTGAACACGTACGGTCGTACGCGGGGGCGAGGCAAAGGGGTTCCGTCCGGTCGCGGTCGGGACGTCGCGGCCGCGGAGGGGATGGCGTCGCCGCGGAGAAGCCGGCACCGCCACTACGGACGTGAGACGAGCGCGGAACCGAAGCGCCGCGTCAGGTCGCGTCTGCGAGCCGGACCGTTCGGCTCGCCTCGACCCACGCGAGGGGGTTCGCGGCGTCGAACAGCACCACGTTCCCGTCGTCCTCGTACACCTCCACCTCGGCGTCGACCGCGTCGCGACCGGTCGGGCGAGCCACCTCGGGTTCCGAACGTGGGTCCGAAGACATGGACCGTGGTAAGTCATCACACATTAAAGGCCTTTCCGTGGCGGGAGTCCTCGCCGCACCCGAAAGCCGAGTTTTTTAGCCGGGTGCCGCCGAAGGACCGATATGACTCAGTCGGGGCTGTCGGACTTCTCGTCGCCCGCGGACGCGGACGAGGGGGAGCACGGCGGCACGGAAACCGAACGGGAGGACCTCGCCGCACAGGAGGCGGCCGTCGTCGCCGGCGGCGGGCGGGGCCGCGTCAGCGACGTCGTCGACGTCGACGAGGCGAAGTTCCCGGAGTCGACCGGGACCGTCGAGCTGATGATCACCCAGATCGACTACGCCGTGGAGGGATACGGGAGCGACGAGTACCCCGTCGTTCACGTCTTCGGCCGGCGCCCGGCGGCGACCGTCGACGGCGACGTCGAGGACGACGTCCGCGAGCACGTCCGCGTGCTGGGCGTCGAGCCGTACTTCTACGTCCCCACCGCCGACCTCGACCGCGACCCCGTCGAGGCGTACGACGTCGTGATCGGGACGCGCGAGGAGGGCCCGGACGGCGAGCCGTACGAGAGCATCCGCGGCGAGCCGCTCACCCGGATCGTCACCCGGACGCCCCGCGACGTCGGGAACATCCGCGACGACTTCGAGACCAGCTTCGAGGCTGACATCCTCTTCCCGAACCGCTTCCTGATCGACAACGGGATCAACGGCGGGATGCGGGTCGAGGAGCGCCGGCTCGACGACGGCTCCGGGACGATGCAGGTCCACGAGGGGCAGCTGGAGCCGGCCGAGGTCGACGCCGACCTCCGCGTGAACACCTTCGACATCGAGGTCGACGACCGCCGGGGGTTCCCCGAGGACGGCGAGGAGCCGATCATCTGTCTCACGAGCCACGACTCCTACGACGACGAGTACGTCGTCTGGCTGTACGACGCCCCCGAGGCCGAGATCCCGCCGCCCGAGGACCTCCCCGACTACGAGGGGATCGCGAGCGACGGCGAGATCGACTTCCGGGTCGAGACGTTCACCGAGGAGGCCGCGATGCTCGACGCGTTCGTCGACTACATCGACGACACCGACGTAGATCTTATGACTGGGTGGAACTTCGAGGATTTCGACGCGCCGTATCTCCTCGATCGCATGGAAGTGCTCGACGACGGGAGCCAGTACGACCTCTCCGTCGATCGGCTCTCCCGGATCGGCGAGGTGTGGCGCTCCGGCTGGGGCGGCCCCGACATCAAGGGCCGGGTCGTCTTCGACCTGCTGTACGCGTACAAGCGGACGATGTTCACGGAGCTGGAGTCGTACCGGCTCGACGCGGTCGGCGAGCGCGAGCTCGGCGTCGGCAAGGAGCGGTATACGGGCGACATCGGCGACCTCTGGGAGCAGGACCCCGAGCGCCTGCTGGAGTACAGCATCCGCGACGTGGAGCTGTGCGTCGAGATCGACCGGAAGCAGGACGTGATCGCCTTCTGGGACGAGGTTCGCACCTTCGTCGGCTGCAAGATCGAGGACGCGCCGACCCCCGGCGACACGGTCGACATGTACGTCCTCCACAAGGCGTTCGGGAAGTTCGCGCTCCCGACGAAGGGCCAACAGGAATCGGAGGAGTTCGAAGGGGGTGCGGTCTTCGACCCGATCACCGGCGTCAAGGAGATGGTGACGGTCCAGGACCTGAAGAGCCTCTACCCGATGTGCATGGTCACGATCAACGCCGGCCCGGAGACGAAGGTCGACCCCGCCGAGTACGACGGCGAGACGTACGTCGCGCCCAACGGGACGCACTTCCAGAAGGAGCCGGACGGGATCATGCGCGAGATGGTCGACGAGCTCCTCTCCGAGCGCGAGGAGAAGAAGGCGCTCCGGAACGACCACGACCCCGGCACCGAGCCGTACGAGCAGTACGACCGACAGCAGGGAGCTGTCAAGGTTATTATGAATTCGTTGTACGGCGTGACGGGCTGGGATCGGTTCCGGCTGTACGACAAAGAGGGCGCAGCGGCCGTCACAGCGACCGGTAGAGAGGTCATCGACTTCACCGAGGAAGCCGCGAACGAGCTTAATTATCAAGTTGCGTATGGTGACACCGATTCGGTGATGTTATCTCTATCTGACATGTCGGAGGAGGAGGCGATAGAGACCTCCTTCGAAATAGAGGACCACATCAACGAACGCTACGACGACTTCGCGCGCGAGAAGCTGAACGCCGACTCCCACCGCTTCCAGATCGAGTTCGAGAAGCTCTACCGGCGGTTCTTCCAGGCGGGGAAGAAGAAGCGGTACGCCGGCCACATCATCTGGAAGGAGGGGAAAGACGTCGACGACATCGACATCACCGGCTTCGAGTACAAGCGCTCCGACATCGCCGGGATCACGAAGGAGGTCCAGCAGAACGTCATCGAGACGATCGTCACCGGCGACGACATCGACGAGGACATGGAGGAGGTGAAGGCGTACCTCGTGGACGTCATCGCCCGCGTGCTCGACGGCGACGTCGACCTCGACGAGATCGGGATCCCGGGCGGGATCGGCAAGAAGCTGGACGCCTACGACACGCCGACCGCGCAGGTCCGGGGAGCGAAGTACGCCAACCTCATGCTCGGGACCAACTTCGGGAGCGGGTCGAAGCCGAAGCGGCTCTACATCGAGAAAGTTCACCCCGACTTCTGGCAGCGGATGGAGGGAGAGAAGGGGCTCGACCCGCAGCGCGACCACCTGTACGGGGAGTTCAAGCGCGACCCCGACGTGATCTGCTTCGAGTACGCCGACCAGGTCCCGGAGGAGTTCGAGGTCGACTGGGAGAAGATGCTCGACAAGACGCTGAAAGGGCCCATCGAGCGCGTCATCGAGGCGCTCGGCATGTCGTGGGAGGAAGTCAAGACCGGACAGGAGCAGACCGGACTCGGCTCGTTCATGTAGGCGGGTCGTCTCTGAGAAAGCAGTTTTCGATCGTTGGAAAAATTCTTGCTTGATTCGAGAGTTTTGTCGGGTGGATGCGTAACCATTAACCGCCTCAACCACTACCGTCAACGTACGAGGCACGAGAATACACATGGCTACTCTCGAAATCAACGATCTTCACGCACGAGTGGCGGAAGAGGGCGGTGAACGCATCCTTCGGGGGGTCGACCTAACCGTCGAGTCCGGCGACATCCACGCGCTGATGGGGCCGAACGGCTCCGGGAAGTCGACGCTCGCGAAGGTCATCGCCGGCCACCCGGCGTACGAGGTCACCGACGGCGAGGTCCTGCTCCACC
>NZ_NHPF01000163.1:0-30661 GCF_002252925.1 Halorubrum sp. Ea8 | reverse complement strand
CGTCGTCGTCCACGCGATGGGCGAGGCGGACCCGGTCGGAAACGCCTCGACCGTCACCGTCGACACGCGATACGGGACGCACACGGTCGACATGCGCCGCAGCACGAGGGACCCGGTCCGCGTCGACCGCGGCGGCGTCAGCGTCTCGCAGCGGCTCGTCTCGATCGAGGGGACGCAGTACCGGCTCACGGTGTGGGTGTGGTGACCGTGTTCCCGGACGACCGCGCGCAGGCGCACACGCTGGAGGCGTTCGCCGCGGCGATCCTGATCGTCGCCGGGCTCACCTTCGCGCTACAGGCGACCGCGGTGACCCCGCTGTCGGCCAGCACGTCGAACCAGCACCTAGAGAACCAACAGCGAGCGGTCGCGAACGACCTGCTGGAGACGAGCGCGGCCAGGGGCGACCTCGAGGCCGCCCTGCTCCGCTGGGACCCGGAGAACGAGTCGTTCACCGACGGCCGGAGCCCGAGCTACTTCACGGGCGGCGGCCCCCCGAACGCGTTCGGCGAGGGGCTGAACGCGACCTTCGGCGAACGCCGGATCGCGTTCAACGTCCACGTCCGACACGGGCCGGACGGCGCGGCGGAGACGACGCTGGTGGACATGGGATCGCCGAGCGACAACGCCGTGACGGCGACGCGTACCGTCGTCCTGACCGACGACGCGAACCTGACCGCGCCGGGGTACGAAGACACGACGCTCCGAGCCCTCTCGAACGGGTCGGAGCCGGGCGAGTTCTACGCGGCCGACGTCGGCGGCGGCGCGGTGTACGACAGACTGGAGGTGCGCATCGTCGTATGGCAGCTGTGATCCCCGGACCGTCCGACGGCGACGGGTCCCGCGACGGTCCGCGCGGTGACGACTCCACCGGCGACGGTCCGCGCGGCGACCGGCGGTTCCGCGACGCGGACCGCGGCCAGCTCCTGTTGATCTCCGGGCTCGTCGTGGCCGTCTCGCTCGTGGCGCTCGTGGTGCTGCTGAACGCGAGCATCTACAGCGAGAACGTCGCGACCCGCGGCATCGAGGCCGCCGACGGCGAGGCGCTGGAGGTCCGCGCCGCCGCCGTCGAGGAGACCGGCGCGCTGATCGACGGGACGAACCGGAACCGGCCATCGGACCACGATGCGGCGGCCACCGCCGTCGAGGACGGGATCGCCGATCTCGACGCGTACCTCGCCCGGGCGTACGCCGATCGCGGTGGAGTGACGCACGTCTCGGGGAACCGGACGACGATGGAGAACGGGAGCTACGTGACCGGCGATCTCACCGCGAACGGCACCGGAGACGCGAACGCGACCCTCGCGGCCGATGTCAGTCGGACGCGCGGGTTCGTCGTGGCGGTCGATCCCGCAACGCTCGCCTCCACCGACGCGGCCGGGGCACCGACCGACGCCTTTTACGTCGAATTCGACGACGGCGTCAACGAGACGCGGGAGGTGTACGTGTACAACGCCACCGACGACAACGTCACCGTCGCCGTCGGCGAGAACGGGAGCGACCTGACCGTCGTCTGCTCGACGCCGGCCGCCGACCGCGTCGCCGTCGACCTGACCGGCGGGACGCTCGGCGACGAGCGCTGTCCGGGGCTCTGGACGACGAGCGCCGGGGCGCTGGGCGCTCCCTACGACGTGACCCTCGAGCGGACGGACGAGGCGAACGGGACGGTGACCGCGACCGCGCTCCCCGCCTCCGGGAAGTCCGTCGGCTCGGACCACTCCGCGACCTCCGCCGTGTACGAGGCGCGGATCGACCTCCGCTACCGGACCGCGGAGCTCCGGTTCGAGACCACGGTCCGGGTCGCGCCGGGTGAGCCCGATGCGTGACCGCGGACGGAGCGACGGCGGCCGCTCGCTCCGGAGCGACGAGCGGGCCGTGAGCGTCACCGTCGGATACGTGTTGACGCTCGCGATCGGCGCGGTGCTGCTCTCCGGGATCGTCATCGGGATCGGCGGCGTCGTCGACTCGCAGACGGACCGGGTCGTCAGGGGCGACCTCGCCGTCGTCGGGCAGACCGCCGTCGCGAACCTCGAGAGCGTGGACCGGCTCGCCCGCGCGGCGGAGGTCGACCGCCCCGGCGGCGCCGGCGACGCGACCGTGTCCGTCGACGTCGACTTGCCAACCCGTATCGCCGGTCGCCCATATCGGATCGCGGTCGACAACGAGTCGGTGACTTTGCGGACTGACGACCCCGAGGCGGTCGCCGAGATCCCGCACGTCGCGAACCTGTCCGTCGAATCGTCTCGCGTCCGGGGGGGTCCGATCCGATTCCGGTACAACAGCTCCGTCGGCCGGCTGGTGGTGAGAGAGCGATGAGCCGGCGGCGGAGCCGGACGGTCTCGGTCGGGGGCCTCTCCTCGCTCGCCGATGACGACCGCGGCGTGAGCGACGTCGTCGGCTACATCCTCGTGTTCTCGCTGATCACGGTCACGATCGGCACGGTGTTCGCGGTGGGGATCACCGGCGTGGAGGACCGGCGGGAGGCCGAGCGCGTCGCCAACGTCGAGCGCGCGTTCGACGTGCTCGACGACAACCTCCGAGACGTCCAGCGGTACGGCGACCCGAACCGGGCGACCGAGATCCGGTTGGCCGGCGGCACCCTGTCGACGTCCGCCGAGTCGCGGTTCGTCCTCGCGAACACCAGCAACGCCAGCGACGTCGCGAACGGCACCCTCGGCGAGTGGACCTCCAAGGCGATCGCGTACGAGGAGGGCGACACGACGATCGCGTACGAGGCCGGCGCCTTGGTCCGCGGCGACGGCGACGGCTCGGTGATGCTCTCGGAGCCCCGCTTCGCCGCCGCCGACGGTCGGACGACGATTCCGATAATGGCGTTGGTCCGCGGCGGCGGAGAAGGGAGCGTCACCGGCGAGGGAACCGTCCAGATAACCGCGGTCGACGAGGCGAACGCCGACTCGAAGACGACCCGGTTCGACGCCGCGAGCGGCGAGACGCTGTACCTCTGGGTGGAGACGGACCATCCGGACGCGTGGGCGCGCTACTTCGAGCGCGCCGACGGGTTCGCGGACGCGACCCCCGCCGACGCCGACGGCGTCGCCGTGGCGGAGCTCGAACACGGCGACTCGGTGTACGTGCGCGAGGTCGTTCGCGTCGTCGGGTTGCAGCGCTGACGGTCGCCCCGCGAGGGGCCTCGTTCGACCGGCTCGGCCGAGCTAGTCGTCCTCGATCGTCACGCGGTGGCGGGAGACGTGCAGGTGGCTCACCACGGGAACGGACGCCCCCCCGAACGGCTGCAGCGTGGCGAGCGACTCGTCGTAGTGGAGGTTGAGGTCGGCGTCGTTGAACGTGAAGCTCCCGGAGGTGAACGACCCTTTGAACGTCATATTGTTTGTAAGCGTCATTTCGCTCGTCGGCGCGTATACCACTCCCGCGACGTCGATGCCGTCGCTCGGGGCCCCCTGAAAGTCGATACTGCCGCCGCTCGAGTACAGCCACAGGTTCCCCGTTACGTCGTCGTCGGCGGCGATTCGCGCCTGATGCGTCACCTCGACGTCCCCGGTGTTGTACAGCTCGAAGCGGGTGCCGGTGGCCGCCGTGATCGCCGCGTCGTCCCGTATCTCGACCGTGCCGTCGACGAACAGATCGCTGTTGCTCCCGCCCTGCGCGCGGAGGGTCGACTGATCCCGCATCGAGAAGCTGTCCTCGACGAGGACCGCGACGTCGCCGCCCGAGCCGTCGAACACAACGTCGCTGCCGTTCTCGCTCACGTTGAGTTTACCCCCGATATGGACGGTCGCCCCGTCCTCGATCCGTAGTGTACTCCCGTCCGAGACCGTGACATCGCCGTCGACATATGTGTCTTCGTCGATGGTGCGGACGGTTCCGTCGTCGTGGGCGAACCCCGTCGTGAAGTTTCCACTGGACTGAAGCGTCTGATCGCGGACCCGTTCGATCCGTTCGGCGATGGCTCCCGCGACGGGGTCCGCGCTCCCGACCGAGTCGTCGACCCGCTTCTCCCCCGTGATTGTCAGCTTCTTCTTCGCCTGTCCCTTCGGGATCTTGAACGACTCCGCGACGAGGTCTCCGCGGATTTCGATCGATTCGGTGTTGCCGCCCCCCTTCGACGTGAGGTGGAAATCGCTGGTCGTCTGGAGCACCGCGTTATCGCTGGCGTTGCCCTTCCCCGGATACGACCCGCTGGTGGAGTCGTAGCTGTCGGCGTACAGGGTGTTAATGCCGCCGAACTCGAGCCGTGACGTGCCGAGCGCAGAGACGCTCGCGCTGAGCGTCGGGTGGACCGTCTCGGTCCGGAGCGCGACCCGGACCTCCGTCGGCGACACCTGCGTGACGTTCGCCCGCGTCCGGGTCTCGAAGAACCGCCCCCACGCCTCCGCGTACTGGCTCTCGACCGTGACCGTCACGTTCCCGCCCAGCAGCGGGTTCGAGACGTTCTCGGAGGGGAACAGCCCCTCCGGGTGTTTCGAGGTGCCCGTCACGACGGCGTCGTCGCCGAGCCGCCCGTCGACCCCATCGATCGTCACGAGCGGGAGCGTGAGGGTGTCGCCGCGGTAGTGGAACTCGGGCGGGGACACCATCCACGACCCGTCGCCGTTCGACCGCCAGACCCCGCCGCCCTGATACGCCACCCGGTCGTCGCCCCGCTCGTAGACGACGGCGCCGAGCGTGACGTTCTCCGTCACCGTCTCGATCCCGCCCGTCTCGTTTTCGGCCTCGACCTCGATCCGCATCACTCCCGCCTCGTCGTCGACGCGCACGTCGGCGCTCCGGCCGGGATCGAGCCGGATGCGCTGGCTCGTCGACCCGCCGTGCGCCACGAGGCTGGCCTTCGAGTCGACCTGCGTCATCGCCCCCTCGATCCGCTGGACGTCGGCCGACGACTGCACGTCGCCGAGCGCCGTCGACCCGAGCGCCACCGTTATGCCGACCGCGGTGATCGTGAGCCCTAAGAGGAGCACGACGCCGATCACCTCGCTCTGGGCGCGGTCGGGACCGTTCATGAGGCCGCCTACGTCGGGAGCACGCATAAACGTCGACCTCCGAGTATCGGATCTGAGAGCGCCTCCGGTCTCGGCTCCGATCGCGGCGCCGCCGCCGTCACCGCTCCCGGCGTCGCCGACGTCACCGCTCCCGGCGCGCGCCGCTCCCCGAGCGCACCACCTAAGCCGGCCGAGCCGATCTCTCTCGGTATGACCGAGGAACTGTACCTCGCCGACGACACGGTTATGACGTTCGAGGCGACCGTCGAGCGCGCGCTCGACGACCGCGTCGTCCTCGACCGGACGCACTTCTACCCGACGGGCGGCGGGCAGCCGCACGACACGGGGACGCTCCGCCTCGCCGACGGGGAGCGCGACGATCGGTGGCGAGTGGTCGACGTCCGGAAGAAGGACACGATCTACCACACCCTCGCGCCGGCGGCCGAGGCGGGTGACGGCGGTGGCGCGGCGACCGGCGGCGACGCGCCCTCGCCGCCCGAACCCGGTACCGCGGTCGTCGGCGAGGTCGACGCGGCGCGCCGGGCGGCCCACTCCAAGTACCACACCGCCCAACACCTGCTGTCGGCGCTCCTCTTGAACGAGTTCGACGCGCAGACCACCGGAAACCAGCTGTACGACGACCACGCGCACCTCGACGCGGCGTACGACCGCTTCGACGACGCGGACCTCGACCGCATCGAGGCCCGGCTCAACGACCTCGTCGCCGACGAGCGTCCCGTGACGAGTTACGCGATGGACCGCGCCGAGGCCGAGGCGACCCTGGACTCGGAGCGAACCCGCATCGACCTCCTCCCCGACTCGATCGAGGAACTCCGGATCGTCGAGATCGGCGCGGCCGGCGCGGACGACGCGGGCCTCGGGACCGACGCGGACCCCTACGACCGCACCGCCTGCGCCGGAACTCACGTCGGTAACACCGGCGAGATCGGCGAGGTCGTCGTCACCGGCCGGGAGACGAAGGGGGCGGACGAGGAGCGCGTCCGGTTCGCGCTCGCCGAGCACCTCGACGGCGCCGAGTGAGGCCGTCGACCGGCGGACTCGGCTCCGTCGTTCGGTCGCGATCCCGCCGCTTATATACGATCCGCGGCTGGTTCCGCCATGAAGTTCTGCGACGAGTGCGGCTCGATGATGAAGTCCGGCGAGGGCGAGGACCACTGGGTGTGTAGCTCCGCGGACTGTGACAACGAGATCGGCCGCGAAGACGGCGACGACGAGTGGACCACCGAGTCGCAGGTCGAGTCGGAGGTCATCGACGTGAGCGACGCGGAGGACAAGGGACTGCCGCAGACGACCGCGCACTGTCCGGAGTGCGGAAACGACCGCGCCTACTGGTACATGCAGCAGATCCGCTCGGCCGACGAGTCGGAGACCCGCTTCTTCGTCTGCACCGAGTGCGAGCACAAGTGGCGCGAAGACGACCACTGACCCGATCCGCGGCGGCCCGCTCTCCCCTCGCCGGCCGCGCCGCCCCCGTCCCCGCTCGCTTTTAATTACCTCCCCGGCGAACGGCGACCATGGACCCGCCGGTCGTCCCCCCGGACCGCCTCGACGGCTGGCGACGCGTCGCCGAGACGACGGACCGACCGTTCGCCGCCGGCCCCGTCTCCGTGACCGCGAGCACGGTGCGGTACGAGCGGGCGACCGACCCGCCCCCGCGGCCCTTCTGTTTCGCGAGTCGCCTGCGGATCCGCCCGGAGACGGCGCCGAACGCCGCGCTCACCCGTCTGGTCGAGCGACGGGCGAGAGAGGGGTTCCGCGACCGGCTCGCGGCCCGCGACATCGCGGCGGTCGAGCGCCGCGGCGACCGCGAGATGGCCGTGGACGACCCGGCCGCCGAGCGCGCGACGGTCTGGACCTTCCGCGGCGACTGCCGGCTGGAGGAGGACGGGACCGGCGGAGACCGCGAGGTCCCGATCGAGGCGCTGCTCGCGGTGTGGGCGGCCGACGAGTACCTCCTCGCCGGCGGCGCGTACCCGGTCGTCGCCGCCGCGTACCCGGAGGGTCGGGGTCCCGAAGACGCGCGCCGCGAGCTGTTGGGGATCGTTCGCGGTGTCCGCCCGCCGGCGGACAACGGGGATGAGGAGGACGGGGAGTAGCAGAAGCGAGGCGCGCTCCGGGTCAGCAGGCCGTGACGCCGGCACCGGACTCGATCGGAGAGCCGCTGTCGCTGTACTCCGAGTCGTCGATCGCGCCGCCGAACATCGGGAGGGTGAGCTCGTACGCGTACAGCACGTCGAACGCCGCGAACGGGTCGACTCCGTTCGCGACCGCCTCACGCGCGGTGAGGCGGACTCCCGCGGCGAGCACCACGATCGGATCGCCGCCGAGCGCGCCGGCGGCTTCCAGCCCGATCTCGTTGCCGGCGGCGGGGTCGGTCAGCACGGAGAGGTGGACGACGGCGTCGATCGTCGCGCCCGTCTCCCCGATCGAGATCGGGTAGCCGTCGCCCGCGAAACACCGCGTGGGCGGCGTCGCGGCGTCGTCTGGTGTGCCGCCGTCCGAGGCGTCGCCTCCGGACGCGTCGCCGCCAGTTTGCGCCGCCCCGATACCGACGGCCGCTCCGCTCGCGGCGAGCGCCGAGACGAGGAGCAGCGCGGCCGCGACCGCCGCGATCCGGGTCATCGGGTGCCGGGTCATCAGTGCGGAGTACGACGGACGGACGTAAAACGCCGCGGCCCTCGGTATCCGATATGATACTTGGACTCGGGGAGGCTCACGTCGAGCCGAGGAGCCCCTCGACGAGCAGTTCCCCGGAGGCGACGTTGGTCGCCAGCGGGACGTCCTTCACGTCGCAGACGCGCAGCAACGCGGAGATGTCCGGCTCGTGCGCCTGCGCCGTGAGCGGGTCGCGGAGGAAGACGACGCCGTCGATCGCCTCGTCGGCGATCATCCCGCCGATCTGGAGGTCGCCGCCGTACGGTCCCGACGCCTGCCGGTTCACGGCGAGGCCGGTCTCCTCGGCGATGCGTTTCCCGGTCGTCCCCGTCGTCACGAGCTCGCAGTCGTCGAGGGCCGCGGCGTGCTTTGTGACGAACTCCACCATCTCGTCTTTCAGCTCGTCGTGGGCGATGAGCGCGAGACGCATACCGTCCGTTCACGGGTATGGTATAAGTGTATACTGAAAAGCAGTATCTGTATTGATAGGTGGGCCGACGAACTCATACGACCCCCACCGAACAGGCGAGTATGATATCCGACTGCGTCGCCGGCGACGGGGTGATCGATGCGCGGTAGCGACGACCGCGGCGTCAGCACCGTGGTCGCGACGATTCTCATGGCCGCGATCGTCGTGATAATCGCGGCGAGTATCGGCGTCACAGTTTTCGATATCGGCAGCGCGCTCACGGAACCGCAGGAGCCGCGCGCGTTCGGTGACACCGAGGTGACGCTCGGACCCGAACACCGGGCGTGGGGCGGGTGGAACTCACGGGTCAGCGATCCGCCCCGAGGCGACGTCGACGTCGTCCGCATGGAGTACGTCGCCGGCCCGTCGTTCGAGGGCGACGAGGTGGGTTCGATACTCGTCCGCTGGGAGGGCGGTGACGGCGAGGGCGGACAGGTTCGCTTCCTGAACCCGAACCTGTTCGACGAGGACTCCGAACAGGAGTTTCACTCGCAGAACGTCGGTGAGTTCTGTACCGGCGATTTCGCGGTCGGCGACGCGTTGACCGTCCGGATGGTCCACAATCCGTACCAAGAGGACGGGGAGACTGGGGTCGACGGTCCGCCGTAAGAGTACGTCGAATCGGGTCAGAACGACGTTGCCGGCGGCGCCGGCGACGAGCCGTTCTTCCGCGTCGAGAACAGGTACCCGATCGAGTTCAGCGGCGACCGTCCGATGGAGCCCGGCGACTCCGTCGAGATCCGCTTCATCGGCGTCGAGGAGGAGCAGCCCATCGCGCGTACGACGGCGGTCGCGACCGCGGCCACCGACGGACCGACCGAGCGGGACAAGCCCGGTTGCGACGCCTGACAGCCGCGTCCCCGACGCCCGCGCCACCGATGGCCGGCGTTACTTGAACCGGAACGTCTCCAGGTTCTTCGGCGCGAACGTCCGCATGTTGTAGTCGTGGTACAGCGCCGAGGAGAGGTCCTGCACGGAGCGCTCGTCGCCGTGGACGCACAGCACCTTCTCCGGCCGCGGGTTCATCGTCTTCACGAAGTTCTCTAACCCCTGCCGGTCGGCGTGGCCGGAGAAGCCGTCGACGACCTCGGTCCCCATCTCTAGGGTGAGCGTGTCGCCGCGGCTCCCGCCGCCCCAGCCGTCGACCGGGATCTCGTCCCAGCCGTTCTGGATCCGGCGGCCGAGCGTTCCCTGCGCTTGGTAGCCGACGAAGACGAGGTTCGAGTCCGGGTCGGGGCCGATGTGGCGGAGCCACGACATGATCGGCCCGCCCTCGATCATCCCGGAGGTGGAGATGACGATGCACTCGTCGCCGTCGGCGACCTCCTGTCGCTCGTCCTCGCCGGCGTCGATGTGGTTGAACTGCTCCGCGAGGAACGGGTTCTCGTCGTCGTGGAAGATCCGGTCGCGGAGGTCGTCGCGGAGGTATTCGGGGTAGGTCGTGTGGATCGCGGTCGCCTCCCAGATCATCCCGTCGAGGTGGACGGGCATCGTCGGGATCTCGCCCTTCCGCATCGCCTCCTCTAAGACGAGCATGATCTCCTGGGAGCGCCCCACGGCGAACGCGGGGATGACGACCTTCCCGCCCTGCTCGTACGTCTCGTTGATGACCTCCTTGAGCGCCTCCTCTGAGTCGGCCTGGTCGGTCTGGTAGTCGTCGCGGCCGCCGTAGGTTGACTCCAGCACGAGCGTCTCCACCCGCGGGAAGTCGTTGACCGCGCCGTTGAACAGGCGGGTGTCCTCGTAGTGGATGTCGCCCGAAAAGGCGACGTTGTAGAGCCCGTCGCCGATGTGGAAGTGCGTGACGGCGCTCCCGAGGATGTGGCCCGCGTTGTGGAAGGTGAGCTTCACGTCGGGCGCCACGTCGGTGACGTCACCGTACTCGAGCGGAATGGTGTGTTTGATCGCCTCGCGGACCTGCGCCGATTCGTACGGCGGCGTCCGCCCCTCCTTGGCGGCGACGTCGAGGTAGTCCAGCGTGAGCAGGCCCATCAGGTCGCGGGTCGGCTCGGTCGTGTAGATCGGGCCGTCGTAGCCGTACTTGTACAGGAGGGGGATCAGCGCCGAGTGGTCGAGGTGAGCGTGCGTGAGAACGACGGCGTCGAGCGTCGCCGCGCCGGCGCCGAGCGCCTCGGGGACCTGCAGGTACGGCACCTCGCCCTCCGCGCCGGGCTTGTCGCCGCAGTCGATGAGGATCCGGGTCTCGGGCGTCGAGAGGATGAACGCGGCGCGGCCGACCTCGCGACAGCAGCCGAGCGTCGTGATCCGGACCCACTCGTCGTCGGACATCTCCTCGCGGTGGATCTGGCGCCCGACGCGCTCGAGGATGTCGCGGCGCTCCTCGCGCTCGGTCTTCAGGAAGCCGCGCACGTTCGAGACGGTCGAGGACTCGATCGGCGGCGTCCGAACGACCTCGGGGGTCCAGCCGACCTCCTGGGTGATCTCCCGCAGCGTGGAGCCGCGGCGGCCGATCACCATCCCCGGCTTCTCCGCCTCGATGACGACCTCGCCGGTGTCCTCGTGGAAGTCGAGGGAGGTCACGCCGGCGTCGTCCGGGATCACCTCGCGGACCTCCTCCTCGGCGCGGGCCGGCGGAGAGAGGGCGCTGGGGTCCGGGCGGACCGTGATTCGTTTCCGGAGCTTGGAGGCGAGCCGGCGGATCAGGTCGCCGTCGCCGGCGAACCGCTTCGGGTCGCGGGTGTAGACGACCAGTTCCGGGCCCTCGTACTTGACGTCGGTGACCGTGATGTCGTTCGGAATCTCCTGTTCGATCTCTGATTTCAGTGTATCGAGCTGCTTGTCGACTTGACTCATATCTTACCGCGGGTAGTCGGGGTCGCCGCCGCCGTCGAACGCGTCCGCGCGCCGGTACGTGGCTCGTCGCCGAACGGTCGACCGTGACGGGGTAGGCATAGTGGTAGTACTGTCCGTAGGTGGTACCGTGCGGGAACAGCCAGCGAAAACCCGCTTAGGTGGACGTATACCCCCGTTATTATAAAACCCTTCGCAAAGGGCAAGCCCCTTGGCCGGCGGTGGCGTTCGAATCCCCATGCGCGTTACCCCCGAAACGGTCCGCGACGAGCGCGCGTGGGTCCGCGACCGCGCGCCGGTCGTCGTTCCCCTGATCAACGAGACCCGCGAGCGACTGGGGACGCTGTTCGAGACGGACGTCGCCCCGGTGAGCCGCGAGGCGTACCGCCGCGAGGTCGACGCCGTCTTCGCCGACGGCGAGGTCGCGGTCAACGTCGCCGGCTGCGTCGCGCTCCTCCGTGACCTCGACGTCGCCGACGACTACCCCGGCTTCGTCGTCGACGAGGTCCTCGGCCGCGAGCTCGCGGCGACGCTGGCCGGCGGCCGGCCGCTCTCGCTGCTCGGGCAGGCGACGTTCCACTTCGTCGACGTTCACGTCAGCGAGGACGAGACCGCGCCGGGCGACGACGCCGGCACCGCCGGCGCCGACGACCTCGACGCGGCGCTCGCCGCCGGCTTCCAGACGCGGCTCCCGGGCTGGGAGTGGCGGGAGGGAGAGAGCCCGTTCGCGGTCGCGCCGGGCCGCGACGAGTCGGGGACCGGCGGCCCGGAGCGGGGCGGCTGACACTACGACGTGAATTTCAGGACGAACTCGTAGCCGCGGTCGAGCACCGCGTCCGGGAGGAAGCGCGCGAGGACGCCGACGCGGGCGGCGGTGCCCGGTTGCACGCGCGCGGGCGGTTGCGTCGCGCTCGCGACATCGTAGATCGCGCCGGCGACGACTTCCGGCTCGACCGCGCCGGGACCCCCGCCGCCGACGAGCTTCGCGTCCTCGAACAGCGCGTAGAACTCCTCGTAGGCGCCGGAGCGGTCGTCGTCGCCGTTCGACGCGCCGCTCCCGCCGGCGTCGTCTCCGTCGTCCTCGCCCCCGTCCGAACCGACGCCCGCCTCCGCCTGCGCGCGCTTCGAGAAGTTCGTCTTCACCGGTCCGGGCTCGACCACGACGACGTCGATCCCGTGCTCGGCGACCTCGTTGCGGAGCGCGTCGGACATCGCCTCGACCGCGAACTTCGAGCCGCTGTAGACGCCGCCCCCGGGGAACGAGACGCGCCCGGCGACCGAGGAGACGTTGACGATAGTCCCGTCGCGCTCGCGGCGCATCGCCGGCAACACCGCCTTCGTGAGCCGGTGCGGCCCGTACACGTTCACGTCGAACTGCTCGTGGACCGCCGCCGTCGACACGTCCTCGATCGGGCCGAACTGGCCGTACCCCGCGTTGTTGATCAGGGCGTCGATCGCGCCCTCCTCGTCGAGGATCCGGTCGACGACGCGGTCGACGTCGGACTGGTCGGTGACGTCCAGGGTGGCGAGCTCGCAGCCCGCCTCGCCGAGTGTCTCGATGTCGGCGGGGTTCCGCGCGGTCGCGTACACGGTCCACCCCTCGTCGTTGAACGCGTGCGCCGCGGCGCGGCCGATACCCGAGGAACAGCCGGTGATGAGTACCGTCTTCTGCACGCGTCGTCGGTCGGCCCCCGACGGCATAACTCTCCCGACCCGAGCGCCGGTCTCCCCCGCGACGCCCGGAGCAGGATTCGCGTCACAGCTCCTCGGTCCGGATCCCCATCGCCCGCGACGCGGGCGCGGTCCGCTCGAACCCCCACCGCTCGTAGAAGCCGTCGACGTCGGCGAGGAGGTCGACGTACGCGCCGTCCGGCGCGTTCGCGCGGAGCCACGCGACGAGCGCGTCCATCATCGCCGTTCCGATCCCTCGCCCCTGATGCGGCTCCGCGACGGCCGTATCCGAGAGGTGAAATATCGATCCGCCGTCCCCGACGATCCGCGCCATTCCGACCGCCGACCCGGTCTCGGTCTCGACGACGTGAACGCCGTGCGTCGTGTTCGGGAGCCCCCGTTCGACCGCCTCTCGCGACCGGTCGCTCATCTCGGCCTCCCGCCGGAGCCGCCGGAACGCGTCGACCGACGGCGTCGTCTCTCGCAGCTCGTAGCCGGCCGGGAGCGCGTGGCCGTCCCGTCCCGGATCCGGCCCGTCGGACTCGACCGCGTGGTCGTCGCTCATGGGTCCCCGTTCGCGCCTCGAAAAATGGACGTTTCGACCCGGGGCGACCCGACCTTACTCCTCGTCGGCGTCGCCGGCGTCGTCGGCGTCGTCCTCGTCCTCCTCGCTCTCGAGCAGGTCCCGCTCGTCGAGGATCGATTCGATCTCCTCGTTCGACCGCTCGGTGTAGCCGTCGTCGTCGTCGACGGTGATCGTGGCGACGCCGACGCCGTCGGGCGCCAGTTCGCCGTCGTTCGACTGCGCGAGGGTGTCGAGCGCGAGCCCGACCGCCTCGTCGGTGGAGATACCCTCCTCGTACTCCTCCTCTAGGTAGTCGCGGAGGTCGCTCCGGTCGGAACCGATCGAGAGCGCCTGCCACTCGTAGGGGGTGCCGGAGGGGTCGGTCTCGAAGAGTCGCGGCTCGCCGTTCTCGATCCCACCGACGATCAGCGCGACGCCGAAGGGGCGCGCGCCGCCGATCTGCGTGTACTGCTGGATGTGGTCGGTGATGTTCTTCGTCAGCGTCTCGATGCCGACCGGCTCGCCGTAGCGCAGGCGGTTCACCTGCGCCTGCCGGCGCGCGAAGTCGATGAGTTGGCGGGCGTCGGCGACGTGACCGGCGCTCGCGACGCCGACGTGGTCGTCGGCCTTGTGGAGCTTCTCGATGCTCTCCGGCTCCATCAGCGGGGAGCGGGCGCGCTTGTCGGCTGCGAGGACGACGCCGTCCTCGGCGCGGACGCCGACGCTTGCCGTCCCGCGTTTCACCGCCTCCCGGGCGTACTCGACCTGGTAGAGCCTGCCGTCGGGAGAGAAGATGGTGATTCCTCGGTCGTACGCCTGCTGTTGGGATTGGCCCTGCATGATATCACTCGATGTCGAACGCCGCCGCGCCGACGTAACCCGACCCGACCCACACGTCGCACGCGTCCTCGCGCACGACTGCGGGTCGCTCGGCGTCCCCGAACGCGACGTCTCGCTGTGTTGAATTAGCGCCCGCGCGACGCATATATCTTTCCTCACAGGCACGCACCGTCCCCGAGATCCCACGGACGTGGATCCCGACCGGGTCGCCGTCGACCTCGCTCACGCAGGCGATCGCCGCGCGCGCCTCGGCGACGTGGCCGTGCCGGACTTTGACCACCGCTTCCCCGGTCCCGTCACCGTGCATGAACGAGAGCAGGGTCAGGTCGGCGTCGGCGCTCCCCGCGTCGCCGATCAGGTTGCCGGCGGCGTACCAGAGCGCGCGCTGGAACGCGCGGCGCCCGAGGTCGGCGTCGGGCCACGTCTCGATCCCGACCGCGAGGTACCGCCACCGCGGCCGGAGGTGCTTCGGGAGGTGTTTCACAGTGTGGTCACCCGGAGCGCTCGGCCCCGGGCTCGCCGTCGCTCCGGTCGCCGAGCCGCTCCGCGACGATCACGGCGACTTGGTCGTGGACGCGCTCGACCGCGGTCACCGCGAACCCCTCGGCGGTGAACGCCTCGACGAGGGTGCCGACGGTGGCGGGGTCGTCGACTTCGGGACCGTAGAACGGCGCCTCCGGGTCGGGCCCCTCGAAGAACGCCACGTCGCCGAGGACGATCCGGCGGGCCCCCGTCGCGGCCATCTCGCGGATCGCCTCGCGCTTCTCGTCGTCGCCGAGGTGGTGGAGCGCGAAGTTCGAGGTGACGATATCGATCCGCTGACCGGGGTCGACCTCGGGCTCGCGGAACTCGCCGTACGCGAACTCGACGTTGGCGAGGCCGCGCTCCTCCGCCTTGCGTCTCCCCTCGTCCATCATCCCCTCGCTGATGTCGCGGGCGAGCACCCGCTCCGCGTCGGGCGCGAGCGCCAGCGAGATGGCGCCCGTGCCCGCGCCCAAATCGAGGACGACGTCGTCCGGGTTCGGGTCGGCGTACTCGACGACGAGGCTCGCGCAGGCGTGGTACTCGTCGCTCTTCGAATCGTCGTACTCGGCCGCCTTCTCGGAGAAGCGCGCCGCGTGCTCCTCAACGCTCTTCTTCATACCTGCCACGTCGGACCCCCGGCTCTATGAAGGCCTCGGAGCGCCGCTCCCGGTTGCGCGCCGCGATAGCGCCCCACGCCCGGAGCCCGTCCCGTACCCACTCCGGGTCGAAGCCGACCGCCTCGGCGGCGGCGACCAGCTCTCGGGGCGCCCGGAGCGCGAGGTGGGACCGCGCGTTCGCGCTGACGACGTGGGGCGCGTCGTAGTAGGTCACGATCTCGCGGAGCTTCCGCAGGTCGGCGAGCGCCCGCACCCGCCTGCCGCCGCTGGAGCGGAGCAGCGGCCCGAGGTCGAACTCCACGTGGACCGCGTTGTCGCGGGCCGCCTTCGCGAGGACGTGGTTGACATCGCCCGGACCGTCCATCGGACGCGCGAGCACGTCGACGCGGGGGTCCTCGACCGCGAACCGGTTGAGGCCGTCGTCGCCGCCCGCGAGGCAGACGACGGTGCGCTCGGAGCGGTAGTTTCCGACGGCGCCGGAGGCGCTCGTGGCGTCGGCGACGTCGATCTCGACCGCGTCGACGACGTCGACGCCGTACTCCTCGCGGAGGGCGGCCGCCGCCGGCGGTCCGTCGTCGGCTCCTCCCCGCTCGCTCTCTCCGCCCTCGCCGGCCGGCGCGAGCGCGTCCCGCGTGCGGACGACGACCCCGTCGTAGCCGTACCGCGCCGCGGTGGCGGCGTGGCGGGCGACGGTCGCGTCGCCGTCGGGGTGGGCGTGGACGGCCTCGTACATGCCCGCCCGTTTCGGCTCCGCCGGTATCGTCGTTGCGCTTTCCGCGCCGGGCGCCGCGCCCCGGCCGGGTTACCCGTCTCCGGTCGACTCCTCCGTCTCCCACTCCCGCCTCGGGTCCTCGCCGGTGAACCACGTCGCGATCCCGTCCGGTTCCGCCTCGCGGTGGGCCCGTCGCCGACTCCACTCCACCGTCGCCTTCGCGATCGTGATCGGCAGGAGGTACGGGAGAACGACCGCCTCGACGCCGACCGCGTCGACGGTCGCGTCGATCAGGCCGGGGGCGACGAACCCTTCGACCGCGACGAGTCCGGCGGTGACGGTGACCGCGGTCACCACCCCGATGACGAAGTAGAAGAAGACGACGCGCTGCGCCGCCTCGACGACCATGTACGGCGACCGCTCCTCGTAGGCGCGCTCGGCAAGGAACTCCCGGTGCACCTCCGCGACCTGCGCGCCGCAGATCCCGAGCGTCGCCAGCCCGACGGTCGGCGTGAGATAATCGAGCGCGTCCCATCCGACCCCGAGCAGCGGGAACAGGAGGAACCCGAAGACCCCCAGCGACCGGACGACGACGCCCGCGTTTCGGCGGTACACCGGCGGAAGCCACGAGGCGACGCGTATCGGTTCCGGATCGCTCTCCCAAACCTCGCCGCGCTCCGCGTCGTCGGAGTAGCCGACGATGTAGAACGACCGGTCCGCTAAGACGATCGGGCGCTCGGCGAACAGCGCGACGACGCTGTACGCGAGCACCATCACCGCCACTTCTATCCAGTAGACGGCGAGCAGTTCGCCGACGCGCCAGTCGAACGCGACGACGCCGACGAGCGGGAGGAGGTTCGTCGCGACCACGAGCCCGAGGGCCGCGCGGCCGGTCGGGTCCAGCGGGCGAGACGGGCCGAGACCGGAGTCGGGCGATCCGTCGGAGGGCATCGTTCGGTGTCGGGGGCGCGTCGGTATTAAAATCGGCTCTCTCGGGGCCCTTCGCGCCGTCGTCCGGGGGTATCGCCGTCCACGCCTCGCCCTCCGGGGGCCGCAGTCGCCCGCGGGCCCGACGCTCTTTTCATCGCCTCCGCGCAACCCCGACGCATGGCCGCCGACTTAGAGGAGAAGACGGACCGATACGAGCGCATGCTCGCCGACGCGCTGGCGGCCGCGGAGCCGCGACCGCCGGCCGACACGCCCCTCGGCGAGGCCGCGGCCGACGTGGCCGAGATGGCCGAGTCGTACCTCGAAGACGGACGTCACTTCCGCGGGGACGACGACCCGGTGAACGCGCTCGCATCGTACTCGTACGGCTACGGGTGGCTCGACGCCGGCGTCCGGCTCGGGCTGTTCGCCGTCCCCGACGACACAGAGCTGTTCACGACGTGAGCGGCGGCGCGGCTACGAATCCTCGAGCCGCGACCGCGCGGCGCCGTCGGCGTCGCCGAGAATCCGGATCGGCGCGCCGGTTTCGATCGCGCCGTCCTCGACGATCCTGGCGCGGAGCCCGCCCCGGTGGACGAGCGCGTCGCGGAGCCCCTCGCGTTCGAGTAGGGATTCGAGGTACGAGCACGGCTCGCAGAGCTCGACCCCCTCGCAGACAGCGTCGCCGACGCGGAACCGCGCCCCGACGAGGCGGTTGAGCCCGATGTCCCTGGTGGTGAGGTTGCGCCGGTGCTCGTCCGGGCCGACGGCGATCCCGTAGTCGCGCTCGACGGCGTCGAGCGTCTCGCCCTCGATCAGCGACAGCTCGCGGCTCACGTCGCGCGCCGACCGCGAGTAGGTCCCGCTGTCGAGGAAGTACCGGTCGCCGCGCAGTCCCCGCCCCGAAACCGCCTCGACGCTGTCTCGCTCCTCCATGGGCGCGCCCGACTCGGGAGCGACGTGAATCGCCTCGATCCGTCCGGTCATGACGCGTCAGACGACCAGGACCGACAAAGCGGTTGCGGGGCGTCGCGGCGGCCTCGGGCCCGCCGACGGCCGCGGCCAGTCACCCGCTCCGCTCGCGCAGCTCGGCCAACAGCGCCGCCGTCCCGTCCATGTACCCCTCGTCGAGGACGGTGTCGGCGGCGTCGCGGGCGGTCGCGTCCGCGTTGGCGACCGCGTACGACTCGCCGGCGACGGCGAACGTGGACGCGTCGTTCTCGCTGTCGCCGACCGCGGCGAACTCGTCGGGTGCGAGCCCGAGCGTGTCGGCGACGCGTTCGAGCGCCTGCCCCTTGCTCACGGCGGGCGACTTGACGTGGTACGCGTAGCCGGTGTCGACGACCTCGACGTCGCCGTCGGCCGCCGCGGCGACCTCGCGGAGCAGCGCCTCGTCGGCGTCGAGCGACAGCGCGACCTCCGTCTCCCGCCAGCGGTTCACCGTGTTGCCTGCGCCCCAGCCGACCTCCCCGCCGCGCTCGCGGAACGCCTCCACGACGGCCCGCGGGGCCGTCGGGTCGCCGAGCACGGTCGTTTCGCCGTCCGCGTACGCGATCCCGCCGTTCTCGGCGATCACGAGCTCGGGTCGGCCGAGGAAGTGCGCCAGCGCGACCGGATAGGGGAACGCCTTCCCGGTCGCGAAGACGACCGGCGCGTCCCAGCCGGGCAACAGTTCGAAGACGCGGGGGTCGATCCGACCGCTCGGCGTCGTCAGCGTCCCGTCGATGTCCAGCGCGAGGGGCGGCGCCATACCCGCGGTCGGGAGGCCGGGCGCAACTGTCTTGCGTTCTCTCGGCGGCGCCCGTTCGCGGGCGTCGATAAAGAGGGGTCCGCGGCCGTCGGCCGCGGCGGCTTGGTCTATGACGGCGGGTCAGGCCGGCCACGACGGCCGGTCGAACAGCTCTCGGAACACGAGCGTCGGGAACCGCGGGATGAGCCGACTCGGCGGGCGGCCCTTCCCGTGGCTCTGGCTGACCGTCACCCGGTCGAGCAGCCCCGCGTCCGCCAGCTCGTACAGCACTCGGCGCACGGTGGACGCCGAGAGGTCGACCGCGGGCCGCGAGGCGATCGTCTCCGTGGCCGCGCTCACCGAGGCCCGGTCGTCCTCCGGCAGGCTGACTAGCTCGTACAGCAGCCGCCGTCGGCTCTCGGAAAGGGCGAGCACGCGGCCCAGCGCGACGCCGGGCTTCGGCACCTCCTCGATCCCCGCGTCGAGGTCGGTCGGCCGGATCGTGGAGGCGCCCGCGCGCTCCGCGCTGATCGCGGCGCCGGCGATCGCGGCGAGCGCGTCGTGGGCGTCGCCGTCGGCCCACTCGCTGACCTCGCGGATCTGGTCGTGGCTGATCGCGTCGCGACCGAGCCCGGTCGAACACCGGCTCGTCAGCAGCTCGACGAGCACGTGGCGCCGGTACGGTTCGAAGGCGACCGACTCGTCGGGCTCCCACTCGATCGCGTCGGGCGGGTCCCGACCGAGGCAGACCGGCGAGATGTGCCCGCCGATGTCCGAGAGCCAGTCGACGACGGTCGTCGCGTCCGGCGTCTCCGGCTCGTTGGTGTGGTCGACCGCGACGACGATATCCGGACCGGTGCGGACGCCCTCCCGCAGTTTGTCCGCGAGCTCGTCGGTGCCGATCCCGTGTTCCGGGACCGGGTCGTCGCCGATCGTCGAGAGGACGTCGTGGTAGAGCCGGAACCGGGTCGAGCCGCGGCGGGCGTCGACGTACACGAACCCCGGGAGAGTGGGTTCGACCGCCCTCGTCGTCGTCTGGATCGCCCGCCGCGGGCCGCTGTGGGACGCGAGGCGGTCGAACAGCGCGGAGACGACGGCGGACTTCCCGCTCCCCTTCGGGCCGTGCACGTAGGCGCTCGGCGGGAGCGTCCCGGAGAACGCCGGGCTGAAGACGTCGAGCAGGCGCTCGAACACCGGCCCCCGACCGGTGGGCGAGTCCACGTGTGAGACGGGGGAGACGGCGTCGAGGTCGACGAGGACGCCGGCCCCGGCGTCGTACCCCAGCCTGCGCTCGATCCGGTCGTCGATGTTCACGCTCGACCCTCCTGTGTGTCCGAATAAAACAGGCACGAAGCGCGGCGCTCGGTCCGACCGGCTCGCCGCCGCGACCTCACCAGCCGTCGGGCTTGTACCGGTTTATAAGGAGCGTCGAGGCGACGAACACGGCGGCCGCGACCGCGCCGACGATCGCGCCGGCGACGACGCGCGCCCCGACCGGTCCCTCCGCGGTCGCCGCCACCACGAGAGTGACGATTCCGGCGACCACGAGCATGTTTCGACCGTCGCGCCTCTCGAGTCCCAGCGTCTCCGCGTTCATATCGGCCCCTCTCGCCCGGCGACGTTAAATCCACCTCGAACGCCGTCGCCGGCCGGCGGTCGCGGCCGAGAACGGCACCGGCGACGACAACGGCGACGCGATCGCTCCCGCCGCCGTCCACAATCTTAACACTCCCGGCCGCCTCCCGCGGAGTATGTCCGAACCAGAGTTCGACGAGTCGGTCGTCAAGGCCGACAAGCGGAGCAAGGCGGTCGCGCTGATCGTCGCGATCGCCGCGTTCCTCGTCGTCCGCGAGCTCGTCGTCGACGTCCAGTTCGCCTCTATCGTCGCCGCGACCGCCGGCGTCGGCGTCCGGCTGTACGTCCCGTATCACGCGAGCGTTCGGGTCCCGGAGTCGGACCGGACGTCGCTCAGCGACCACCCGACGGTCGGGGCGTACCACCACGGCGCCGCCGGAATCGGGCTGGTGGTGCTGTCCGTCATCGCCGTCGCCGCGTTCGCGTTCACTCAAGGGTTCGTTACCTCGGTTGGTGTCGGGATCATCGCTGGTGTCGTTGCGTACGTGGTTCTTTCTTCGACGCTTCCGGCGGGATAAAAGCCGGAAGGCGACGCTTAGGTTCCCGGCACCCAGATGGAGCCGAGGACGCCGAGGATCGCCAGGACCGCGAGGATCGACGACGAGATGAAGATCGCCGCGGCCGGCGGGTCCACGTGAGTGTCACCGTGCGCGTAGAAGACGCGCTGGAAGGCCTCACCGATCACGGCGCCGAGGAGGCCGAACCCGGCCCCCGCGACCAGTCCGACCGTGCCGCTGAAGCCCGCTCCCGTGAACGCCGCCCACGCCGTCGCGCCCGGTAGCGTCATGTGGTGAGTGACCGGGATCCGGTCGACGCCGAGGTTCAGGAACAGCAGCGTCGCCGCGCTGATACCGAACCCGAGGAACACGTTCCCGGTCTGGATCGCGGCGTAGGAGGCCGCCAGTCCGGCGGCCGCACCGATCGCCGCGACGTGCGACCACTTGTACATGTTCGGCAGCCACGGCTCGACCGCGAGGCGGTCCTCGCTGGACTTGTCGCCGTCGCCGGGGACCTCATTCGGATCGCGCATCTCCTCGCGTTCGAACGGTCCCATGTCGAAGTAGCCGCTCGCCTTGCTGCTGACGTTGCCGATCACCGAGTAGCCGAACACCGCCCGGTGGACCAGCGCGCTGGCGACGACGGTGAACGCGATCGGGTCCGTCGGGATCGCCAGGTTCCGCAGCGTCTGTTCGAGCACGATGCCGAACACACCGAACGCCGCACCGACCGCGAGGATGTCAGGTCGACTCCCGAGCGCGAAGCCGATGTCCTTCGCGTTGTGGTAGTCGAAGCCGGACTCCATCGCGCCGTTCTTCGCCGCGTACGCCGACGCCGCCGCACCGCCGGCGAAGGAGATGTGCGGCCCGAAGACGGGACCGAACCCGACGCCGACGCCCGACCCCATGGCGGCGTCACCGCCCCACACGCCGGCGATGACGAGGAAGCCGGTGAAGATGAACGCCGGGAGCGCACCGAGCGCGGCGCCGAACGCCCCGCCGGCGGCCGCGCCGAGCCAGATGGTCGGGTCGAGCAGGATGTCGAGCACCGCGCCGATCGAACCGGCGCTCCACTGTGCGAGCACCCCGCCGGACTGCGCGAGCAGGTCGCCGGACGCGAGCAACGCCGAAGCCTCGGCGCTCATCTACTCGTCCTCCTCGTCGTCCTGTGCCCAATTGAGGGAGCGCTCGACCGCGTCGTCCCAGCGGTCGTACAGCTTGTCGACCTCTTCCTGCTCCTTCTCCGGCGAGAAGTCGCGGTCGATCTGCCAGTTATCGCGGAGCTCGTCGACGGTGTCCCAGTAGCCGACGGCGAGGCCGGCGGCGTACGCCGAGCCGAGCGCCGTGGTCTCGTCGACCTCCGGCCGGACGATGTCCGTCTGGATGATGTCGGCCTGCAGCTGACAGAGGAAGTTGTTCTTGACCGCGCCGCCGTCGACGCGGAGGCTGGTCATCTCGACGCCCGAGTCGGCCTCCATCGCCTCCGCGAGGTCGCGGGTCTGGTAGGCGATGCTCTCCAGCGTCGCCCGGACGATGTGTTCCTTGGCGGTGCCGCGAGTCATCCCGACGATGGTCCCGCGAGCCCGGCCGTCCCAGTGGGGGGCGCCGAGCCCGGTGAACGCCGGAACCATGTAGACGCCGTCGGTCGAGTCGACCGATCGGGCCAGCTCCGCGGTCTGTGCGGCGTTGTTGATCAGGTCGACGTCCTCGAGGAACTCGATCGCCGCGCCGGCGATGAAGATCGACCCCTCCAGCGCGTACTGTACCGGCTCGCCGGACATCTGGAAGCCGACCGTCGTGAGCAGCCCGTTGTCGGACGCGACGGCTTCCTCCCCGGTGTTCATCAGGTAGAACGCGCCGGTTCCGTAGGTGTTCTTCGCGTCGCCCTTGTCGAAGCAGGTCTGCCCGAAGAGCGCGGCCTGTTGGTCGCCGAGTGCGCCGGCGACGGGAACCGCCTCGCCGAGGAAGCCGTCCGCGTCCGTGTGGCCGTAGTAGTCCTCGTCGGAGGACGGTCGGACCTCGGGCACCATCTCACGCGGCACGTCGAACTCCTCGAGGAGCTCGTCGTCCCACTCCATGTCCCGGATGTTGTACAGCATGGTCCGGGAAGCGTTCGTGACGTCCGTGATGTGGTTGCCCGTCAGGTTGTAGATGAGCCACGCGTCGATCGTGCCCATCAGCAGCTCGCCGTCGCGGGCCCTGTCGCGGAGGTCTCGGCCGCGGGACGCCGACATCTTGAGCGGCTCCGCGTTGTCGAGGATCCATTCGGTCTTGGTCGCGGAGAAGTACGCGTCGCACTCCAGTCCGGTCTTCTCGCGGATCTCCTCGACCTTCCCGGCCTCCTGGATCTCCTCGACGCGGTCCGTCGTCCGCCGGTCCTGCCACACGAGGGCGTTGTGGACCGGCTTTCCGGAGTCTTTGTCCCACACGATCGTCGTCTCGCGCTGGTTGGTGATCCCGATCGCGTCGAGCTGGTCCGCTTCCAGCCCCGCGTCCGCGAGCCCGTCGAGGACGACCTGTTGGGTGTTCTCCCAGATCTCGATCGGGTCGTGCTCGACCCATCCGGGGTTCGGGTAAATCTGTTCGTGCTGTTCGTAAGCGTTCGTAACGACCTGGCCCTCGTGGTCGAACACCATGAATCGGGTGCCGGTCGTCCCTTGGTCTATCGCACCGACGTACTGTGTCATGTTTTGGATCCCTCCTGTGGCGCTGGTCCGCACGCGGCGACGCCGCCGATCCCGTCTCGGGCGCGTCCCGAGAGGGTCGCGTCCCGGCTCGGCCGGGACTCGGCTCCGCGAGGCGACCCCCGAGCGACCGCGTCCGACCCGCAGGCCGGACGCGCGGCCGCGTTTCGACGGGGGTCACCGCCGTCGCCGCGGTATATCTTCACGGAAGCTACCACGCCGTTCGTGAACATAATGTACTACCATAATAATCTAACTGTTAAAATCCGCTTTTGAGCGCGGTTCAAAAAGAGGATATATAAACAAACCGCTGGCGCCAACGCTTGCACTACTTGAACGTCCCTGATAGTTATGCGAACCCGTAAAGAGGAGGTAAAGTAAAGTGGACGGGGTCCGAGCGGTCGGTTATGGACCATCAGGTGGACGTCGTGGTCGTCGGGGGCGGCTCGACCGGCTGCGGCGTCGTCAGGGACCTGGCGCGGCGGGGGCTCGACGCGGTGCTCGTCGAGAAGGGGAACCTGACGCACGGCACGACGGGACGGATGCACGGGCTCCTCCACAGCGGGGGTCGGTACGCGGTCTCCGACCAGAAGAGCGCGAGGGAGTGTATCGAGGAGAACCGGGTGCTCCGCGACATCGCGTCCCACTGCGTCGAGGAGACGGGGGGGATGTTCGTCAAGCGCCCCGAGGACTCCGAGGAGTACTTCCAGGAGAAGCTGGAGGGGTGCCGCGCGTGCGACATCCCCGTCGAGGTGCTGGACGGCGAGGAGGCCCGCCGCCGCGAGCCGTACCTCGCCCGCGACGTCGAGAAGGCGATCGCGCTCCCGGACGGCGCGGTCGACCCCTTCCGGCTCTGCGTCTCCAACGCGGCCGACGCCCGCGAGCACGGCGCGCGGGTCGAGACGCACGCCCCGGTGACCGACGTGCTCGTCGAGGACGGCGAGGTCGTCGGCGTCGAGATCGAACACGAGACCGGCCCCGGCAAGCGGGTCCACCGCGAGCCCGGGACGACCGAGGAGATCCGCGCGCGACACGTCGTCAACGCCACCGGCGCGTGGGCCGGCAACGTCGGCGAGATGGCGGGCGTCGACGTAGAGGTGCGCCCGTCGAAGGGCGTGATGACCGTGATGAACACCCGACAGGTCGACACCGTCATCAACCGGTGCCGACCGAAGGGCGACGCGGACATCGTCGTCCCGCACGAGACGGCCTGCATCCTCGGCACGACCGACGAGGAGGTCGACGACCCCGAGGACTACCCCGAGGAGGAGTGGGAGGTCGACCTGATGATCGAGACGCTCTCGGAGCTCGTGCCCGCGCTGAAGGACGCCCGCACGCTGCGGTCGTTCTGGGGGGTCCGCCCCCTCTACGAGCCGCCGGGAACGGGCACCGAGGACCCGACCGACATCACGCGCGACTACTTCCTGCTCGACCACGGCGACCGCGACGACCTGCCGGGGATGACGACCATCGTCGGCGGGAAGCTCACCACCTACCGCATGATGGCCGAGTCCATCTCGGACCACGTCTGCGAGGTCCTCGGTCACGAGGCGACCTGCGACACCGCCGAGGCGCCGCTGCCCGGGTCGGAGAGCGACGCGCGGATGGAGGAGCTGATGGACGAGTTCGGGCTCCGCTCGCCGGTCGCCCGCCGTTCCGGGCAGCGGCTCGGGTCGCGCGCGGACGAGGTCCTCGACGAGTACGACCCGAACCCGATCGTCTGCGAGTGCGAGGGCGTCACGCGCGCCGAGGTGCAGGACGCCATCGGCGAGGCGGGCAGCGACCTCAACGCGGTCCGGCTCCGCACCCGCGCCTCGATGGGGAACTGTCAGGGCGGCTTCTGCACCCACCGCATCGCCTCGGAGCTGGCGCGGGAGTACCCGGAGCCCGTCGTCCGCGACGCGGAGGACGAGCTGTACCAGGAGCGCTGGAAGGGCCAGCGCCACGCGCTGTGGGGGCGGCAGCTCTCGCAGGCGATGCTGAACCACCTGCTGCACGCGACGACGATGAACCGCGACGGCGACCCCGCGAACCTCGACGGCGAGGTCGACTTCGGCGCCTTCGACGCGGGCGCCGGGTCCGGCCCGGCGAGCGCCGACGCCGACGAGGGCGGCGACGCCGGGACCGCCGCCACCGACGGGGGTCGCGCAGGCGACGACGCGACGACCGACGGGGGTCGCGCAGGTGACGACGCGACGACCGACGGGGGTCGCGCAGGTGACGACGCGACGACCGACGGAGGGCGCTGATGGCGATCGACAGCGACGTCCTCGTCGTCGGCGGCGGGCTGGCGGCGATCACGGCGGCGATTTCGGCGTCCCGAGAGGGCGCCGACGTGCGGCTCGTCTCCCACAAGTCGAGCACGCTCCGGCAGGCCTCCGGGCTGATCGACGCGCTCGGCTACGTCCCGGCGACGGAGCCGGCGCAGCCGCTCCGCGAGGGACCGCCGACAGCGGGCCGCGAGCTCGACCGCGACGAGTGGCCCGACCCCGAGGGACCCCTCGCCGACCCCTTCGAGGGGATCGACCGGCTCCCCGAGAGCCACCCCTACCGGGTCATCGGCGCGGACGCGCTCCGGGAGGGACTCGACCTGTTCGACGAGCTCGCCGGCGACGCGTACCGCGGGAGCCACACCGACCGTAACGCGCTCCTGCCGACGTTCGGCGGGAGCGTGAAGCCGACCGCGCGGTACCCGGCGGCCGCGGAGGCGGGGCTCGCGAGCGACGACCGGCCGGCGCTCATCGTGGGGTTCCGGTCGCTGACGGAGTACGACGCGCGGGCGTTCGCGGGCCGGCTGGAGGCCGCCGGCGTCCCGTTCGACGTCGCCGGCGCGGAGGTGGAGTTCGCGGAGGCGTTCCGGGCCGACGCGAAGGTCACCCGGCTGGCGAAGGCGCTCGACCACGACGAGGAGATCGACGGCGTCCCCGCCCGCGAGGCGCTCGCGAAGGCGGTCGCCCCGCACCTCCACGACGTCGTCGACGAGGCGGGCGGCGTCGACCGCGTCGAGCGCGTCGGCTTCCCGGCGTTCCTCGGCGACGACCGCGGCGACGAGGTGCGCGCGGAGCTGGCCGACCGGCTCGGCGCCGACGTGTTCGAGATCCCGATGGGGCCGCCGAGCCTCCCGGGGCTCCGCCTGGAGGACACGCTCTACGACGCGCTCGACGCCGAGGGCGTCCGGTTCGAGACCGGCAACCCAGTCGCCGGGATCGAGACCGAGGCGGACGGCCGGATCGAGACGGTCGCCGTCGATCGGAAGGGGAGGGAGACGCCGTACGGCGCCGACGCCTTCGTGCTCGCGACCGGGGGGCTCGTCGGGAAGGGGCTCGACTCGGACCGCGAGGGCGTCCGCGAGCCCGTCTTCGACTTACACGTCGAGCAGCCCGACGACCGCTACGAGTGGTTCGTCGACGACGCGTTCGGCGACCAGCCGTACGCGCGGTTCGGCGTGCGCCCCGACGAGCGCGGGCGCCCGCTCGACGGGGACGGCGAGGCACAGTACGCGAACGTCTTCGCGGCCGGCGGCGTCGTCGGCGGCGCGGACGCGGCGCGGGAGAAGTCCGCGAGCGGGGTGTCGCTCGCGACCGGCCTCGTGGCCGGGCGGCAGGCGGCGACGGAGGCGACCCAATGACACGAGACACACCGGACGACACGGGGGCGACGGACGGAACGGGGGGAGAGCGCGGCGACGGGAGCGAGCCGCGGGCCAGTCCCGGCGTCCCGGAGGCGGGCCGCGACGAACAGCCGTCGATCTTCGTCCCCGACGACGGGGAGCGGGCCGGCGGGAGCGAGGCCGACGAGAGCGAGGCCGACGAGAGACCAGCCACCGACGGCGGCGTCGAGAGCGCGACCGGCGGCTCCGACTCGGCGGAGCTCGACCCGGACGCGTACGACCCGGTCGACGTGTTCCCCGGCGGCGACCTCGACCTCCGCGAGGGGGCCGACTCCTGCTACAAATGCACGAGCTGCGACACCTCCTGCCCGGTCGCCGAAGTCGACGACGAGTTCCCGGGGCCGAAGTTCCAAGGGCCCGAGCAGTGGCGCCTCAAGCGCAAGGACGACCACGACATCGACGAGTCGATCACCTCCTGTTCGAACTGCATGCGCTGCGACGACGCGTGCCCCTCTTCGGTGCCGCTCTCGCAGATGCACAACGAGGCGCGCGGCCAGTTCGTCGAAGAGCAGATGGAGAAGCTGTCGGTCGAGTACGTCCGCAACCGGATCTTAGCGAACTACCGGACCTCGGCGCGGCTGGCGAGCGTCTTCCCGCGCACCGCGTCGTTCGCGATGAACTTCGGGCCGGTCCGCTGGGCGATGGAGAAGACGCTCGGCATCCCGAAGGAGCGCGACTTCCCCGAGTTCGCCACGGAGACGTTCCGTGAGTGGTGGAAGGCTCGCGGCGGCGCGAAGGTGGAGGACCCGGACAAGCGCGTGGCCTACTTCCACGGCTGCTACTCCAACTACAACACGCCCGAGGTCGGCAAGGCGATGGTCCGGGTGTACGAGCACTTCGGCTACGAGGTGATGGTCCCCCCGCAGAAGTGCTCCGGCACCCCGATGTTCGCGAACGGGATGCTGAAGGACGCCCGCCGGCACGCGGAGACGAACGTCGAGAGCCTGATCGAGGCCATCGGCGAGGGCGCGGACGTGATCGCCTCCTGTACCTCCTGCTCGATGTCGCTCCGGCAGGAGTACCCGGAGCTGTTCGACATCCACGGGATCGAGGACGTCTCCGAGCACACCTACGAGGCGCTGGAGTACCTCCGGATCCACGAGGACCTGGAGGGCGAGCTCGCGGGCAGTGAGCTCGCGGACGATCGGTCGTACGCCTACCACGCGCCGTGTCACGCCCGCAATCAGGGGCTCGCCCGGCAGGCCGTCGAGACGTTCCGCGACGTCGACGGCGTGAACATGGAGGACGTCGGCGACTCCTGTTCCGGTATCTCGGGGACGTACGGCTGGAAGGAGGAGAAGTACGAGAAGTCGATGAAGATCGGCGAGGAGATGTTCGAACACATGGAGGACGCCGAGGGCGACGTGGGGATGACCGAGTGCCCCACCTGCGCCATGCAGATGGAACACGGGACGGGGTACGAGATCAAACACCCGCTGCAGCTGCTCGAAGAGACCGTCGGCGCCTGAGCGAGAGGCGCTGAGCGGGAGGCGATCCGACCGCTCCCGCGGTCGGTCGGTTCGACTCGGAACACCGTCGGTTCGCCTCGGAACACCGTCGGTTCGACTCGGAACACCGTCGGTTCGACTCGGAACACCGTCGGTTCGACGCCCGGTCAGCTCGGCGACGCGTCCGTTTCTCAGACCGGATAAGCGCGGACAAACGTTTAATGAGCGGAGTTCCCGAGACGGCCTACGTGACGCTCGAACAGCTCCTCGATCGATACGACGACGTCGAGCGATCCATCGTGGTCGTCAACCGTACCGACCCCGACCCCGTTCTCAACATGCTCACGGACACGTTCGGCGACGCGGTGCAGGTGGCGGACCGGAGCCTCGCGGGCGACGGGGGCACCGGGTCCGACCCGACCGAGACCCGATCCGACCATCCCGGCGCGCGATCCGACGGACCCGCTGATGCGAGCGGGGCGGGGCTCTCCGCCGAGCGGCTGACGATGCGATCCCCGGACGCGGGCGAGAGGCCGGTGATCGACGTCGACGCGCTCCGGCGGAACGACGCCGTCCCGTTCGACGGCGACGACCCCGGCGGAGTGGAGAACCTCGCGCTGCTCGTCGAGGGCGACGAGGTCGTCGCCGGCTCGACGCTCGGCGAGCTCGGCGACGCGGTGTTGTTCGTGAACTCGGACTTGTACGTCACCGGGAGCCGAACGCTGGAGGATGTCGACCTCCCGTCGGTGATAAGCGGCCTCGAAGACACGACGTTCACCCTTCGGGGCTACCCCGAGTCGAACCGCCAGAAGCTCCTCCTCATCACCATCTCCCGGTTCATCGAACGCGCCGCCTGGGTGGCCGGCGACGGGACGCTGCGCTCGTCGTTCCAGCGCCTCTCGCGGATCGAAGACGAGGTCGGTACCCGCGAGGTGTACGAGAGCGTGGTCGACGCCGGCGTCGACACCCACCTGTACGGCGTGCCGGACGACCTCCCTCGCGGCCTCGACGCGGTGGTCCACGGCGGCGACAGCCGGGACTTCACCCACAGCTGGTTCGTCGTGTACCGACCGCCCGGGGGACCCACCTCGGTCGACGGCGGCGCGGGATCGGACCTCGATCGCGGCATGGACGGCGGCGTTGGCCTCCTCGCCGTCGAGGCGGAACCGCGGGTCTGGCGCGGGATGTGGACGTTCGACGAGGGGCGCGTCCGCGCGATGAACCGGTACATCGAGCGGAACCTGTAGGGACGGCGAGCGAAATCCGTAACGAGAAATCGGAGCCGGATTTACGCGTCTCGGGCTGAATCCAACCCGTGAGTTCATATTCTCCCAGCGGTGACGGGATATCATGTTCACGGAGCGGTCCGACCTCGTCGGCGACGACGACCCGATGCGCGGGTACGGCGTCACGGTGACGCCGGGACGGGACGGACCGCTCGTCTTCGTCGCTGGCTACGGCGAACCGAACCGACTGTACGCCCGCGAAGGCGACCGGTTCGTCGATACGGCCTGCGGCATCGTCGCCGACGGGACCCGCCACGGGATGGGCGTCTGCGCGGCCGACCTCGACGCCGACGGCTGCGAGGAGGTGTACGTCCACAACTGCACCAAGGGCGTCGACGGCGGCGGCGACCCCGACCTCCTCTTGAGCCGCCTCGAATCCGACGGCTACCGCTGGACGGACGTGTTCGCGCTCGACGTGAACGCCGACCGCCTCGACGTCCGCGCCGGCCGGTCCGTCGCCGCTCTCGACCGGCTCGGGACCGGCCGGTACGGGGTCGCCGTCTCCGGGTACGCCGCGCCGCTCGCGTTCTACGAGCTCGGCGACGACGGCGAGATAACCGACATGGCCGGCGCCGTCGGGCTGGAGGTCGACGGCGGCTGTCGGTCCCTGCTCGCGGTCCCGCACTGCTCCGGGGAGGGCGATCTGTTCGCGGGCGTCGAGCGCGGCCCGAACCGGCTGTTCCGCAACGAGAACGGCCACTACGACCCGACCGGCGGCGGCGCGCTGGCCGACCCCGCGGGCGACACCCGCGGCGCCTCCCTCGTCGACGAGGGCGGGACGTTCGCCTTCGCCGTCGGCAACGAGGACGGGCCGAACCGCCTCCTCCGTCACGGATCCGGCGGCGAGTTCGAGGACGTCGCGTCGGCGGCCCTCAGCGAGCCCGACCGCGTCCGGACGGTCGTCGCGGCCGACTTCGACAACGACGGCCGCGACGACCGTCCGG
>NZ_NHPF01000123.1:0-3087 GCF_002252925.1 Halorubrum sp. Ea8 | reverse complement strand
CGGCCGCCTCCGCGACCGCGTCGCCGCCCTGCCCGACCGGGTCGACGTCGCAGTCTTCCCGGAGTACGCGCTGACCGGGTTCGTCGACGACGACCGGCTGCGCGAGGCGGCGCTGGAGCGGGAGGCGGCGCTCGACCGGCTCGCTGACGTCGCCGACGAAGGGAACGTGGCGCTGACGGCGGGGTACGCGGAGCGCGCGGGCGACGCGCTGTTCAACGCGACCGCGTACGTGCCGCCGGCCGGCACCCTCTCCGGCGGCGCGGGAGCCCCGGACGAGCGGGCGGCAGTCTACCGGAAGCGACACCCGTGGGGCGAGGAGGCGGAGCGAGTCGACGCCGGCACCGATCGGGTCGTGGTCGACACCCCCGCCGGTCGGACCGGCCTGTTGACCTGCTACGACCTGAATTTCGTGGCGGAGAGCGCGTGGTTCACCGACCGCGCCGTCGACGCGCTGTTCGTCGCGGGCGCGTGGCCCGCCGCTCACGCGCAGAACTGGCGGCTCCTCCTCCGGGCGCGCGCCCTCGACGGCGTCCGGTGGGTAGTCGGCGCCGGACGAACGGGACGCGGGACAGCGTCGGGGGGCGAACGCGGGAACGATCGCCGCCGCTACGCCGGTAACTCTCTCGTCGCCCGCCCTGACGGTCGAGTCGCCGCCGAACTCGGCCGCGGCGAGCGGGACCTGATCGCCACGCTGGACCGGACCGTGCTCGCCGAGCAGCGCGAACTCGTCGGTGCCGTGAACAATACAGAAAAATAATTTTTTGAAAACTAAAATCTGATTACCATCGTGAAAACAGTTAAGTGCCCCGCGCGCGTACGTAGAGGTAGACATGAGCACCCAGAAAGAGGCACGTCAACGCTACGGCGACGTCCACGAGAGCGAAGCGCTCCGCGTTCCCGAGGAGAAGGCCGAGCAGCTCGTCGACGCGCTCAACACCGACCTCGCGGCGACGTACGTGCTGTACCATCAGATCAAGAAGCACCACTGGCTCGTGGAGGGCGCCGAGTTCCACGACATCCACGTCTACCTCGGCGAGGTCGCCGAGGACCTCGAGGAGGGCGCCGACGTGATCGCCGAGCGCGCGCAGGCGCTCGGCGGCGTGCCGCTGTCGGGCGGCGCGAACTACGAGGAGCACGCCCCGGTGAGCCCCGAGGACGCCGACGCCTACGACATCAGGACGGGGCTGGCGAACGACCTGGAGATGTTCGGTGACATCACCGAGATGCTCCGCGAGCACATCCAGCTCGCCAACAACCTCGGCGACTACAACACCGAGGAGCAGCTCCGCGAGGTCCTCATGGACGTCGAGGAGCACGGCCACCACATCGAGCACTACCTGGAGGACGACACGCTCGTCACTCAGGGTACGCTCGAATAGACGACTCACGTCCGTCGTTCCCGGCGACGGGGCGTCGTTCGTCCGAATTTTCTCCGTTATTTTCCGCCCGCCAGCGACGGCGCCGGCGCGGGCAACTTGGTTGACCGACCCGGATCAGCCGAGTCGCTCGTCCAGAATGAGCCGCGTCTTGGTCGACTTCACCTCGTCCATCTCGCGGGCCTGCGAGATAAGCTCGTTGACGGCGCGCGTGTCGACGGCGTCGACCACGAGCACGACGTCCTCCTCGCCGGAGACCTGCCAGACGAAGTCCACCTCCTCCCACTCGACCATCCGATCGCCGACGGCGGCGGTGTCGACGTTCATCTCCACCGAGATCTCGATCATCGCCTTCACGTTGCCGGTGCGGGTCGTGACCGTGAACCGCTCGATGATCCCCTCCTCGGTCATGCGGTCGACGCGGTTGCGCACGGTCCCCTCCGAGGTGCCGACTCGGTCGGCGATCTCCGTGTACGGGGTTCGCGCGTCCCGGCGCAGGATCGAGAGGATCCGGCGATCGAGGTCGTCCATACCCGAACCATTCACCCCGGCGACTTACTCGTTACGAATATCGTAACGAATCTACGAACGACGCATTTATTACCCTTTGCGCGTACGTTTCTCGTAATGTCGGACGCCTATATCGCGCTGGCCGACGGACGCGTGCTCGAAGCGCGCGCCCGTGCGCCGGGGCGCACCCGCGGTGAACTGGTGTTCACGACCGCGTACACCGGCTACGAGGAGTCGCTCACCGACCCTTCCTACGCCGAACAGATACTCACCTTCTCGTACCCCCTCATCGGGAACTACGGCGTCCGAACCGAGCGGTTCGAGTCAGAGACGGTCCAGCCGCGCGCGGCGATCGCCCGCGAGCTGACCGACGACGTCGCCGAGTGGCTCGCCGGCGAGGACGTCCCCGCCGTCGACCACGTCGACACCCGCGAAATCGTCACGACCGTCCGCGAGGAGGGCGCGATGGCCTGCGGGATCGCCGCCGGTCCGGACGTGGCCCCCGAAGACGCGGTCGCGGAGATGGAGGCGTGCGAGCCGATGAGCGACCACGTCGACATCGGCGCGCAGGTGTCCGTCACCGAGCCGACCGTCCACGAGGGCGGCGGCGCCGCCGACGTCGCGATGCTCGACTGCGGCGCGAAGGGCTCGATCATCACCTCGCTCACCGAGCGCGGCGCGGACGTCCACGTCCTCCCGTACGACGCGACCCCCGAGGACGTGGCCGACGTCGACCCCGACGTCCTCTTCGTCTCGAACGGTCCGGGCGATCCGGAGAACTTCGTCGCCGCCCAGGAGGTCGTCGACGCCTTCGCCGGTGAACTGCCGATGGCCGGCATCTGCCTCGGTCAGCAGGTGATCACGAGCGCGCTCGGCGGCTCGACCGAGAAGATGATGTTCGGCCACCGCGGCGTCAACCAGCCCGTCAAGGACCTCCGCACCGACAAGGTCGTGATGACGACGCAGAACCACGGCTACACGGTCGACGACACCGGTCCGCTGGAGGTGACGCAGGTGAACGTCAACGACGACACCGTCGAGGGGCTCGACAGCGAGGAGCTCGACGTCATCACCCGCCAGTACCACCCCGAGGCGAACCCCGGGCCGCACGACTCGCTCGGCTTCTTCGACGAGGTGCTGGACCTGGCGCAGTCAGTCGGCGGCGACGTGCGGCGTCGACTGCGCCAGGTCCAGCACCTCG
>NZ_NHPF01000058.1:0-9964 GCF_002252925.1 Halorubrum sp. Ea8 | reverse complement strand
CGGACCTCGTCGCCCTCCCGGAGCGTGACCTCCGGGAACGCGTACTCGTTGCGGCGCGCCCACATCTCGATCTCGACGGTGCTCTCGTCGACCCGCTCGAAGGACTCCTCGCCCTCGGCGACGTACTCCAGCTCGTAGTCGTCCGGGTCCCACGTCTTCGCGGGGTCGATCTTGTCCTTGTGGACGATGCTGGCGTCGTGCGGCTCGGGGTACGACGGCTTGTCTTTCACCAGCTGCATCCCGGCGTCGTCGTCGCCGATGTGGAACAGCTGGTCGTTCTCCGGGTGGATCGGCCCCACCGGCAGGAACCGGTCCTTCGAGAGCTTGTTCAGCGAGACGAGGTAGTCGCCCTGCGGCGACGCCGTGTACGACTCCGCGGCGATGAGGTGGCCGGGGTTGTAGTGGACGTCGTGGCGGTCGACGACCGGCTCCTCGGAGCCGGCCTCGGCCTCGACGGCGGCCTCGTAGTCCCACTTGACCACCTCGCTGTCGATGAACGTCGTCGTGTACGCGTGGCCCCGCCCGTCGTAGGCGGTGTGGAGCGGCCCCATCCCGATACGGGGCTGGCCCACGATGGCGTCCTGCGGGTCGTCGACCTCGGCGATGGCCTCGATGTCGATGACGGTACAGCTCGGGTCGAGCTTTCCGGAGGCGATGGCGTACTTCCCGTTCGGCGTCACGCTGACCCCGTGCGGGCTCTTCGGCGTCGCGACGTAGCGGACGATCGGGCGGTCGCCCTCGTTCAGCGGGCTGTCCTTCGTCCCGTCGACGACGGGCACGCCGCTGATCTCCTCGTACTGGCCGCTCTCGACGGCGTCCCAGATCGCGGGGATGTCGAACGCCTTCACGTAGTCGCGGTCGGAGCGGGCCATCTCGCCCTCGGTGGTCCCCTCCTCGCTGTTGTAGCCGGTGGCGAAGAACCAGCGGCCCTCCTTGCCGCCGTCCCCGTTGTCCATGTTGCCGTCGACCTCGACCTGCCACTCGACGTCCATCGTCTCGGGGTCGATGGCGGTGATGACGGAGCCGTACTCGTCCGGGCTCTGCACGTCCCGGCCGTCGTTCGGCATGGGGACGCGGAACTCGCCGACGCCGAAGACGAGCTGCGTGTCCGGCAGCTGCATACAGGCGCCGTGGACGCCCTGGCAGTTCGGGACGTTCGTGATCGCGTCCGTCTCGAAGTACTCCAGGTCGACCCGGGCCATCCGCCCGTTGGCCTTGTCGTTGACGAACAGCCAGCGGCCGTCGTAGTCGTTGTCGGTCTGCGAGACGCGCGGGTGGTGGGTGTCCCCCCACACGTGGCCGTCGCCCTCCTCCTCAAGCATCCGGCTCGACTTCGCGTCGTGACCGTAGCCGCGCGCGCTCTCCGTCTGGAACACCGGGATCCGCATCAGCTCGCGCATCGACGGGAGGCCGACGACGCGGATCTCGCCCGTGTGGCCGCCGGAGAGGAAGCCGTAGTACTCGTCGTGCTCGCCGGGCGCGACGGAGTGCTCGCCGCTCCCGGCCGCGCCGCCGGAGTCGTCGTCCTCGTCCGCGAGGATACTCGTACAGCCCGCGAGGCCGCTCATGGCCCCGACGGCGGCGCCGGCCTTCATGAAGTCGCGCCGCCCGAGCTCCAAGCGCGGCAGGTCGAGGCTCGGCCGCTTCGCCGCGGTCGCGTCCGTCCCCTCCGCGGTCGAGGCGATGTCGCGCTCGTGGTCGGTGAGCAGGTGCTCGATCGTCCGCCCGTCGACGATCTCGGGCTCGCCGTCGGCCGCGTCCGGTCCGTCCGCCGGTCCCGTCTCGCCCGCGTCCGCGGGCGTCTCGTCGCGCTGTTCGTCGGCTCGTGCCGTCGGCTCGTCGCTGGCGTTGGGTTGGGAAGTCATTGGCTGGTGGTGGCGTCGGCGCTGCCGTCCGCTCCGCCGTCGCCGTCGGAGTCCGTTCGGACCGCGATCCGCTCGACCGCCCGATCGCCGAGGACCGCCCGCAGCTCGGCTTCGATCTGCGGGACGAGCCGGTCGCGGGCGGCCTCGGCGTCGAAGCGGTAGCGGTGTCGCGTCGTCCCCCGGCGCCGCTCCGCGCCGCGGTCGACGAGCCCCTTCTCGACGAGCCGGTCGACGGTCCGCTTCACCGTCGTGTACGCGACGTCGTCGCCGCGGTCCGCGACCGCGTCGTGCAGGTCGCGAGCGGCGAGGGGTTCGTCGGCGCGCCGCAGGACTGCGAGGAGCTCGCGTTCCCGCGGTCCGAGCTGTGTCCACTGGGTCATGGGTGGTCGGAGCCGAACCGGTCGGTTCGACTCCGCTACTGATCAGTACGCTCTAACCCCGGGGGTAGCTGTCGGCGAACAGTTCGGAGGTTTAAGTACCGTCGCCGGTCCCAAACGTCTGCGAAAAGAGCGCCGCCGTCACGGTGCGGAGGTGTTCCGACACCGTGGACTTCGCGAGGTCGAACTCCGCCGCGACGTCGACGGCGGAGGCGCCGCCGGTCTCGAAGTACCCCTTCTCGGCGGCGACCGTCGCGATCTCGGCCTGCCTGTCGGTCACGCCCGCGAGGTCGACGGGGACCACGTCGGGGCAACACTCGTCCCCGTCGCCGCGAGCGCGGTCGACGCAGAGCCGACGGAGCTCGACGTCGAGGCCGACCGCCTCGCACTCGTCGACGATCGCCCGCAGTTCCTCGTGGCCGCTCAGGACGAACGAGACCCGGATCTCGCCGTCGACCATTTCGGTCCGGCGCGGCGACACCGGGAAGTTCGCGAACGCCGCCGGGAGCCCGCCGCAGGAACAGCCCGCACAGATCCCGCCGTCGGGATCGGTCGGCGAGGGGTCGAGCGAGGAGGGCTCCGAGCGCGGGGCCCCCTCGGAGTTCGGCGCCCCGAGATGGACCCCGCCGTCGGTGGCCGGACGCTCGCACTCGATCTCGTACCGACCGTGCGCTCGGCCGCCGAACTCGACGAGGTCGAGCCCTGTCGGCGGGTCGTCGGGCGGATCGGCGGCGACGAACTCGACGCGGTCGTCGGTCGAGTCGACCCGCACCTCCTCGACCGGCGTGCTGGCCGAGAGGGCCGCGACGGGACAGCCGTCACAGGAGGAGAGGGCGAGTTCGGCGTGAATCCCGGTGCTCATGTGCGAAGCTAGGCGCTCCGGGACTCATATAACGCCGAGCGGTTTCCAGCGCGGTGAAAAGACCGCTCCGGCCCCGCGACCGATCGCGGGAAGCCAGCCGGAAGCCCGCGATCCGTTCCGGTGAGCGCGCGCTTATAAATCCGGGGTCGGAATCGGGCGACATGCCGCCACTGGAACTCCCGCTCGGCCTCGGCACGTCGGGGCTCGACGACCCCGCGGAGTGCACCGCCACCGTGACCGCCGCCCTAGAGGCGGGGTACCGCCACGTCGACACCGCCCAGATGTACGACAACGAGGCCGCGGTCGGCGAGGGGATAGCCGCCGCCGACGTCGAGCGCGACGAGGTCGTCGTCGCCACGAAGGTCCACCCCGAGAACCTCGCGCCCGAGGACGTCCGCGAGACGGCCCGCGAGAGCCTCGACCGGCTCGGACTCGACCGGGTCGACCTGCTGTACGTCCACTGGCCGATCCGCGCGTACGACGCCGCCGCGACGCTACCGGTCTTCGACGAGCTTCGCGACGCGGGGCTCACCGATCACGTCGGCGTCTCGAACTTCACCCCCGAACTGCTCCGCGAGGCCCGCGAGATCCTCGACGCGCCGATCGCCGCCCACCAAGTCGAGTGTCACCCGCGGTTTCAGCAGGCCGAACTGCGCGGGCTCGCCGCCGAGTTCGACCACCGGCTCGTCGGCTACTCGCCGCTGGCCCGTGGCGACCTGTTCGACGACGAGGAGTTCCTCGCGATCGCCGACCGGGCCGATCGCTCGCCGGCCGTCCTCGCGCTCGCGTGGGCGCTCGCTCGAGATGTCACGCCGATCCCGAAGGCGACGGGCGACCACGTCGCCGAGAACCTCGACGCCGTCGACGCCGAGATCGATCCGTCCGTCCTCGACGCCGTCGACGGGCTGGAGCGGGGCGACCGACGGATCGACCCCGACGACGCGGCGTGGAACCGCTGAGGGGCGGCAGATCCCCCCGAACGACGGCCCTCACACCGCCTCCAACCGCGCCTCCATCTCCGCCTCCGCCCGGTCGACGAGGTCGGCAATCGGCTCGTCGACGTACGTCGTCCACTGGTCGACGAACCCCGAGCGGCCGAGCATCCGGACGACCTCGTAAATAGGCCTCCGGACCGCGAATCCCGCCGGGAGCCCGCCGGCGCACTCGGCGTACCCGGCGCGGAGCGCCGCCGCGTACCGCTCGGGCCCCCGCTCGTCGAACCCGTTGAGGAGCTGGTCCTCCGCCCTGACGAGGTCGCGGGCGGGATCGCCGACGTGGGCGAGCTCCCAGTCGATCGGAGCGGTCCCGTCGCCTGCCTCGGCCTCGCGGTCGCGTCCGGTCCCGGCGTCGACGACGAACAGGTTCGGCATCGCGATGTCGCCGTGGAGGAGCGCCGCGGGGGCGTCGCGGAGGCGGTCGCGGTTCGCCTCGACGCAGTCGACGACGGCGTCGTAGTGGTGGCCGAGCCGCTCCGACGTGCCGATCTCGCGGGTTCGCTCGATCGTTTTTAAAAGCACGTCCGGCCACGGCGCGGGATCGAGCGCGAGTCCGCCCCGCCCGTCGCTCCCGACGATCTCGCCGTGCGTCTCGAACCGCTCGGCGTGGAGGGTCGCGAGCGTCGCGCCGACGCGCCGGAGCAACGCCGCGCGGTCGGCCTCACCGCCCTCTCGTTCCCCGAGCTCGTCCCACAGGTCGAGGAGCTCGCGTCCGGGAGCGGGCGCGGTGACGAGGTACGGCACCGTCGCGTCCGGGTCACCGGCGAGGACGTCCGGGACCGCGATCGGCCGCTCGGCGGCCAGGTAACGCAGGACTGCCAGCTCGCGGGCGATCCGGGTGCCGTCGCCGTCGACCGCGACCTTGCAGAACGCCCGACCGCCGTCCGCGAAGGCGACCCCGACCGTCTCGTTGGCCCCGTTCCACGAGGGGCCGACGCCGGTCAGGCGCTCGACCGACCGCTCCGGGAACGCATCGGCGAGAGCGGCCGCCGCGGCGTCGTTCATGGCGATGCGTCGCGGCCGGGCGGTGTTAAAATTGCTGTCACTCCTGTTAACACGAGGCGGTGAAATGCCTTTGTTGCGGCCGAGAGATGCCGAATTCAGAGAAGCACCGATAACCTGATAACTGTTGTCGGTTTATCAATTGGTAGTGAGAGACGACGCGATCGGAGAACGAGTACGCCTCGAGACGCGGGGTGAGACGCTCTGCGTTCGCGACGCGTTGGAGGGTGAGGAGCTCCGGCTCGTGTCGGACACCGAACCCGATCCGGAGCCCGCGCTCACGGAGCTGTTCCCGTTTCCGGTCGACAGAGCGGTCAGCTTCGAGGCGGAGTCAATCTCGGTTCCCGACTACTCGGCGGTGACCGTGCGCAGGGCGGACGGCGAGTTCGTCGCGCGGCTCGACGACCCGATGGAGCTCCGACGAGGGTCGTACTGCTTCGACGTCAGCGGGGTGACCAAGGCGCTGATCCGCGCGACCGACGTGGCGGTCTCGACGACCGGCATGGCCGACTCCGGACCGGTCGATATCGAGTTCGACCGATCGGTCACCGTCACGGTCGGCGCGCGGTCGCTTCACACCCGCCCCGAGGCGACGATCACGGTCCCCGACGACCCGGCCGCGCTGGCGGAAGCGGTCTCGGTGCTCGGCTCGTCGATCAAGGAGTTCTCCGCCGAGCGGTCGTGGCCGACGCTCCGCGGCTACCCGCCGCGGATCGAGCGCGGCGACGCGCTCGACATCCCGAGCCCGTTGGTCCCTCCCGACACCGGCGTCGAGGTCGTCGTCCGCCCCGACTACGCGGACGTCTACCGGCTCTCGACGCTGTCGTACTACCTCGGGGCGCGGATGGTGACCGGAAACGCGCCCGCGATCCGGCTCGCAAACGGCTACATCGAATCGCTGCCGACCGAGGGGGTCGCGCTCGAAGAGCGGGCCGCGGAGCTGCTTCGGACGTGGTTCTTCCTCGATACGCTCACCCGGACCGAGGGGTACGTCCCGTCCGACCGGTACGAGTACGAGCTGGTCGGCTCGGAGCTCCCCTTCTACCCGCCGAAGCTCGCGGACCTGTCGATGAGCGAGCGGCTGATGGAGTACCTCGAAGTGGATGCGGAGACCGTCGCGCCGTACGCGCCCGACTGGCCGACCGAGGCGGTGCTCCGGCCGAATCCGACCGGCGCCGAACTGCTTCCCCACCTCGCGCACGTGCTGGCGCCGGTTCGGGTGCGCGGCACGGCCGAGCCCGCCGATTCCGGAGCGCCGGACGCGCTCGCGACCTCGCCGTGGCTCGCTCCGGCGGGTGGAACCCCGAGCCTGGAAGACGACCCGCTTCCGGCGGGGACGTCGGTGTTGACGCCGGCGAGCTACGAGAACCGGCTCCGTCGGGAGACGACCGCCAGCGGCGATGTCCGGTTCGTCGCGCTGGTCGGCTCTGCTGAGCGCGCGACGAGGACCCGTCGCGCGCTTTCGGAGCCGGCGGTCCCCGATGGCGTCGGGGAGTGGGAAGTGCTCGACGAACCCGACGCGGAGGCGGTCGGGACCGTGCTCTCGGACCCCGACGTCGACGTCGCGTACTGCGCGCTCCCGGTCGCGGACGGCGCGGTCGCCGCGGCCGACGACACGGTCGCGGTCGCCGATCTCGGCGACGCGCCGACGCTGACGGTCTTCGAGGGGACCGACGGCGTCGACGGCGGACTCGCCGCCGTCGAGAACGGGGGGCTCGGTTCCGTCGCCGTCGCGGGACCGCCGTCTTCCACGGCCCTCAGGTCGGTCGTGGCCCTGTTAGCGGCGGGGACGTCGATGACCGCGAGCGTTTCGCTGTCCGGTCTCGCAGACGAGACTCGGATCCGCTGCGTCGGCGATCCCGGCGTCCCGGTGGCGTCCAACAGCGTGTCGGCGATGCAAGTGAACACGGTGCGGTCGGAGTCGCCGACTTCGCATCGGTTTGAACGCGGATCGGTGCTCTCTCTCCAGGATCGGATCGGAATCGAGCAAACGCAGCTGTTCGAGGGGTTCGACGAGCTGAGCGAGCTGGTCGGAACGACGCGGACCAACGGTCCCGCTGTCGACTCCTCACAGCTCCTCGCGATGCTCGAACAGGACGATTCGATCGTCCGTTTCAACGATCGCCTCCTGCTTCCGAGCGACGACCTCTCCGAGGCGGACGTCGAGCGAATGGCTCGCCGAGCCCTCGCGGAGGACGCGTCCGAGGGAGCGACATCGGGCAGTCTGGCTGAGGAACGTCGGCCGGACTGACGGCCGGCGGTCTCAGCTCGTCCGAACTCACCGAGGATTTTTATTACGTAGCCGACGAATCGCCGCGTATGCCCCAGATCCACCTGGACGAGGAGACGGTCGAGCGCCTCGACGCGCTCCGGGTCGACGACGAGGAGTACGACGAGATTGTCAGGGAATTGATCAACATCTACGAGGCCGAGGGGCTGACGCTGTTCCGCAGCGGCGACTAGAGTAACGACCGAGGGCCTCGTCGGTCGCGGCCGTCCGGTTACTCCTGATACGCGAGCCTGACCTGTTCCCACTTCCCGTTGTCTTCCAGGTGCGCTTGCAGCTCGTCGGCGTACTCCTGGACGAGCTGTTCGGCGGCGGCGAGCTCCTCGTCGCTACCGCCGCCGCCTCCCGAGCCGCCGAGGCCGAGCGCGCCCTTGATCGAGTCGACGAGGCCGCCGCCGGAGCCGCCGCCGTCCCCCCGGTCCGGCGCTCCGCCCATCGCGGCGACCTGCGACCGGACGTTCTCGAGTTCCGGCATGATCGCCGGGAGGCTGGAGGTGTCGGCGACGATGCGGGCCTCCTCGGGGTCGGCGGCATCCTCGATCTCGAGCTCCGTCGCCGTCATGATCAGGCCCCACTCCTGGCTGGAGAACCGCGAGGCCGACACTCGGTCCGTGAACTGGTTGTCGACGGTCATGCGGTCGCCGACGATCGCGTCTGTCCACTCGCTCATACTCGACCCTTCGGCTGCGGCCGTACAAGCCCCTTTCCCTCGTCGCTCTCGGAGCGTCGCTCTCGGGACGTTTTATACCGTTCGGCCCTTCGAACCGCCATGAACACGCGAACGCGACGAGAGCTGCTCGCGGGCGTCGGCGCCGCCGCTGCCGCCGGACTCGCGGGGTGTACCGGGGCGTTACTCCCGGGAGGCGACGGCGGGGGCGACGACGCGGCCCCGGTCGATCGGACCGGCGAGGAGAGCGTCGCGGTCGCGGTGGGGGCGGACGGCGGCTTCTCGTTCGCGCCCGCGGCGGTCCGGGTCGACGCCGGCACGACGGTCGTCTGGGAGTGGACCGGCGTCGGCGGCAGTCACAACGTCGTCGACAGGGGCGGCGCCTTCGACTCCGGGCTCGCCGCGGCCGAGGGCCACACCTTCGAGCGCGAGTTCGCGACGCCGGGCACGTACGAGTACGTCTGTACGCCCCACCAGACGCGGGACATGGAGGGAGTCATCGAAGTCGTCGAGCGGTAGTCGCTACCGGGAGGCCGCATCTCAGCGAAGCCCGTCGAAGGCGTCGCCGGCGAGACCGGGGGCGTCCGGAACCGCCACCTCGCCGTCGGCGACCGGGCAGGGGTCCGGCGCGAGGTCCTCGTCGAGCAGCGAGGCCGTGGCGAGCCCACAGGGGGCGACCTCGGGGACCGCGGCCGCGACGTGGACCGCGGCGGTCCGCGCGACGACCGCGTCGATCGTGGTGGTGATCACGGGCTCGACACCCGCGGCCCGGGCGGTCGCCGCCGCCGCCAGCGCGCGGTCCGGCCCGCCGAGCGCCATCGGCTTCAGGACGACTACATCGGCCGCGCCGGCGTCCAGGACGGCGTCGAGGTCGCGACGAGCCAGCGACTCGTCGAGCGCGATCGGGACCGGAGCGTCGGCGTCGTCGCCGGCGCGGTCGTCTCGGTCTTCTCGGTCTTCTCGGTCGTCTCGGGCCTCTCTGTCCTCTCGACCCTCTCGACCGCTCCTGAGGGCCGCCGCGCCGGCGAGGTCCTCGGCGGGGAGCGGCTGCTCGACGTAGGCGAGGTTCAGCGGCGCGAAGCGGTCGAGCGCCTCTCGGGCGGTCGACCGGTCCCACGCGCCGTTCGCGTCGGCCCGGAGCGCGACGTCGTCGCCGAGCGCCTCCCGCACCGCGCGGAGACGTTCGACGTCGGCGTCGAGGGCGCGCGCGCCGACCTTCACCTTCACGCAGTCGAACCCCTCCGCGACGGCTCGGGCGGCCGCCGCGGCGGTCGTCTGGGGGTCGCCGTCGCCGACCGTGGCGTTGACCGGGACCGTCTCGGTCGGCGTCGGGAGCCCGCGATCGGCCGCGAGCCGCGCGGCCAGCGACCGCCCCTCGCCTCTCGCCGCGGCGTCCGCGAGCGCGAGCGCGAGCCCGTGACGGGCCGCGGGCGTGGCTCCCGGGTCGAGGCGGTCGAGCGCGTCGTCGACGAGGGCACCGCCGTCGTCCGCGACGCCGCGCAGGGCCGACTCGCACGCCGACCGCGACTCGGTCCAGCCCGGGAGCGGGGCGGCCTCGCCGAGTCCCGGGACCGAGATTCCGGCCCGGTCGTCCGGCCCCACGCCGACGAGGAACCCCTCGCGCTCCGTGATGGCGCCGCGGGCGGTGCCGAGCGGGCTCGTCAGGTCGAGCGAGAAGGGGCGGAGCCGCATCGGTCAGAGCGCGAGGCCGACCGCGAACGCGACCGCGTAGGCCGCGAGGAGCTTTCCGGTCGACTCCAGCGCCGGGTTGAGCGCGTCGCCCGAGGTCTCGGTCAGGACGGTGCGCGCGACGGCGGCCGCGAGCGGGAGCGTGACGAGCGGGAGCAGCACCGCGGGGACGGCCCCGCGGGCGAGGAACCAGAAGGGGGTGAGGTAGGCGGGCGCGAGC